>NZ_LNGH01000045.1 GCF_011057715.1 Marinitoga sp. 38H-ov | reverse complement strand
ATAATCAAGTTTATCTTTAGAAACATCGATACCAACAAACAACATAGAAACACAACCTTTCAGAATTAGATTCTAACTCTGGGTATATAAGAAAAGAGCCTCGTTATATGTAAGAGCTATAGCTCATTCTCCGGTAGCAATTCAACTTATATACCAAAGTTAGTCAGACTATTCAAGGCACTTAAGTGCAGGAGGTGACAGAATTACTTTAGTTATATAATAACTCAGAGTTAGAATTATTTTTTTAAAAATAAATATCAGATTTATTAATTATATGAAAACATTATACACGAGGGAAGGTGATAATATGAGAATAATTGAAACAATAAAAAAAGAAACATATAATATTTCTAATTACTTATCTAAAGATATAATAATAAAAGAAGCTTTGTTTTCTCCTAATAAAAAGTACTATAAATTCCTTCATTACTTTAATATTATTTTTTCATTAATTAATGTAATTCCTATAATAGGATTATTTTTTAATTTTAATTTGCCGTATTTATTTGGATATACAATTTATGCATTAGGTATATATTTTATTTGGGCATTTGAATGGGTTACGGATTTTGTTGTTTTTGAAGAAATAAAAACTTATTCAATAGTTCAAATTGCTCTTCACAGCTTTTTTGGATTATATTTAGGATTTTATGATAAATATCAATATTTTGATGATATATTACATATTACTGGTGGGATTTGGTTAGCACTGATAATATTTCCTATTATATTATCATTAGAATTAACATTTTCAAGGCAAAAAATTCCAACATTAATCACAAAAGTTAATTTTTATACATTTTCTGTGTCCTTAGCATTTGGAACATTATGGGAAATTTTTGAATTTACTTCTGATTTAATGTTTTCAGGATATCCAGGTTATAGGTTAGCCCAGGAAGGAAGCTTATTTGACACAATGACTGATTTAATATATGACTCTTTAGGTAGTATTATTGGAATATGGTTATTTTGGAAAATTTTAAAAAGATTAAATAAAAATAGAGATATGTATTTATTATTAGAAAAGATAGGATTAGCGTTAAGAAGATTTATAGATAAAAATAGAATAAAAGATTAGTTATTTTATATAAATAACCCATCCAAAACTAATATGGTGGGTTATTTTTTTAAGCAAATATATTGAAATAATATCTCACGAATATAGTTATAAATTTTTAATAAATATATATTAATTATCTATATCATTATTCTTTTCATTTAAAATTTTTTGCAACTTATCATTAGTTATATATCGTGCTGTATATGTTGCGTTATATCTATCCAATTGACTCATAAATGCTCTCATATGATTTTCTGATCCAGATTTTAAATTATTATATACTAATTTTATATCTTGATTATCCGTTTCTTTTAAAAACATATCTAGATCATATATATCTAAATCTTCAATTTCTGCTCCAACTTTTAAAGCATCAATAACTGAATTTTTACTTTCTGCAATTAAATCAAAATATAATTTTTCTAATTTTTCATTATTAAATACGCCAATGGTATAATCTGTTATTGGATCTTGTATATCATATTTATCTAAAATACTCTTTATTATATTCATATGTATTTGTTCAGCTCGAGCTATATTATAAAATATTTGAATACCCCAAGTATCATATAATGTTAAATAAACATCTCTTGCTAATTTTTCTTCCTCTCTCATTTGTAATAGACCGTTTGTTTCGCTTGCCGATAGTGTTTCAACTGGTAAGTTAGATATTTCTTTACCTATATTATAGAATCCTCCTGCAAATGAAACTACTATTAATAATAGCACAATAATTCCTACTAACATATTTTTTTCCATATTATTTGCCTCCATATTTTTAAATTACGTTTTCAACATCTATATGATATCCTAAATAACTTAGAGCTTGCTTAAAACAAGCTTAAAATGTCCTTAGATTTAATAAATAGTATCTAGTTTTTTAATAAAAATTTTTTCAGATGATTTCAATTATATTATAAAACCATATATATAATTTATTATTTTATTTTTAAATCCTTTAATTTTAATGTAATCATTAATTAAATATTCTTTAAAAAGAATTAAGCGATATAAGGTGATTAAAATATTTATTTTGATAATTATATCATGTTTATCCTTTTCCGAAGCTTATAAATGAAAATTTTTAATTAATAAAGAATACTAAAAAAAATAATATTATATTTCCACTAACTTCGGTAAATCGAAATTTACCGAAGTAAGTAAAAAACCTTTGATTAAGCATAAAATAGCTTATATTATGATTTTTAAAAGATAAAATATTGTTATTATCTAAAATATTCCAAATGATAAAAACATAAAATCATTTTTTACTTTTGATTATAATATACAATATATATTATATATACATTATATATATTTATTTATTATTTTAAATAAAATAAATATGTGTATATTACCAAATATTTTATTATTCGTTTTTTTTGAAAAATATACAAGAATAATACAATATATATTATAATACATTTACTGTATTGCTTATATAAAAAAATAAATATTTTTAGTGTATGTAATTAAATACATTATATACTATATAATGTATTATACAATATAAAATATAAAGAATATCTTCTCTTATAAAACACTTTATTCAAATTATAAAATGTTATATGTTGTATATTGTTATATATATTGCATATGTAAATAAATATTATATATGATAAAAAGATAAATATATTGAATGAGATTAGAAAGAAGAGAAAAAAATATAAGATGGAAAATACAAAAGAGGCATTATTACTTGATTTTAATTGAATTAAGATATGTCTTTTTACTTCGGTAAACGTGGATTTACTGAAGTAAATCTATTAAATATAGTATAAATAAAAGATTATAGAAAAAAGCTCCTCCCTACTTTTATTTTATAAAGTTAGGAAAAGATTTATATTATGATTTTAACTATTATTGTAATATTAAAACACACTTGAATTCCTTGTTTTCTGGATTTTGTTTTTTATAATTTAAAAACATTATATATTCTGTTTTTATATCTATAATATTATTTGTATCATTAATAAGTAACGCATATATCTAATCCCATTTAATGAAAATAAACATGGCTCCAGAAAAATACTGGAGCCATGTTTAATAAATTCTTTATGCTATTTTTAATTGTATTACTTTCAGTGAGCAAATCATAGATGGGTTATTCCTTTTTTCTTATTTATATAAAATAATTTATGTTCTCAATCAAGCACTTTATTTTTTAATAAAATTCCTTTTTTAATTTCATATATGTATTTTGCAACTCAAAAGTAAGCCAAATTATAATTGAAAAATGGGCCAAAAAAATAAAATGTTGAAAACATCCGTGTTTTAAACAATATTAA
>NZ_LNGH01000044.1 GCF_011057715.1 Marinitoga sp. 38H-ov | reverse complement strand
AGAAAACTAGTTAGAAGTATTTATTATATGCTTAAAAATAATTCATCCTATAATCCTATTGAATTATCTCAATCTTCTAAAAAAATGGTGTTTTTAAAGGATGATAGTAATAATCAATAATAATAATTAAGCGTTTACAATTAACAAAACAACTAAATAATTCTAATTTTTGCACCATGTGCATAATATTTGTTTTACTCTTTTTTCTATCTGTATTATTCTGAATTCTTGTTATTTTTCATCTTTGTTAATTTTCATTGTTTTTTTATTTCCCTCTTGACTTATTACCGGAGACTATTAATTAATTTTTTTCACAGAGTCTCTAATAATAAGTTCCGTGGGAATTAAAATTTTTCTTGGAAGAGTAGATTTTGGATTTAAAATTTTTTCAATTAATAATTTAGCAGCAGTATATCCTATATCCCATCTAAATTGTCTTATAGTTGTTAAATAAGGATAAAAATATTCTGCTATAGGTGAATCATCAAAACCTATAACTGAAACATCTTCTGGAACATTTATATTTTGTCTTTTTAATTCATCTATTACAGAAACTGCTATTAAATCATTTACTGCAAATATAGCAGTAAAATTCAATCCTTTATCTTTCAAATAGTTTTTTATTGCGATTCTTCCTGCATTAGGGAAATATCCTCTATTGGATGTAAATGATATTTTTACATCATTATTATTTTTTATAAATTCATTAATTCCATTAATTCTATCTCGTGCAGCAGGCGACCAGTTTGGACCTGGGATATGTAATATATTTCTATGCCCATTATCATATAAAAATTGCATAGCTTTATATGCTCCGTTAAAATTATCAGTATTAACAGAGTCTAAAAATACAGAGTCATCCTTAAAATCTGCAATAACAATAGGAATATTTAGTTTTTGAAATTTTTCAAGTTTTTCTTTTTCTATAAAAAATTCTGATAAAATAATACCATCAATTTTTCTTTCAAAAAAGTTTTCTATACTTTCATATTCCATATCAGGATTTTCACTTGTTATTGAAATAAACAAATCAAAACCATTTTCTCTGGCAGCACTTTCTACACCCATTACTATTTCGCCATAATGAGAGTTTTTAAGATTGGGAATTAATATTGCAATGGTTTTAAATAATCTGGTGTTCCTATATGAAGGAGCAGGCCTATAATTTAAATCTCTCATAGCTTTTAAAACTTTTTTCTTTGTTTTTTCAGAAACATTATCATGACCATTAATTACTCGTGAAACAGTTGCAATAGATACATTTGCTTTTTTTGCAACATCTCTTATATTTTTCAAGAGTTTACCTCCTCGATATATCTTTACGTTCTTTTCTTATTGCAAATACTAAAAATCCAATGGTAAATATAATCAATACAATATCCATATAGAATTCAATAGGTCTAGTTTTTGAGAATAAAAAATATAATACTGAAAATATTTCCATAGTTAAAGCCCAAGAAAAAATAACTATTAAAGGCTTTAAAGTCATACTAAATCCTCCAATTTTTTATATAGTTTAGGAATACTAGATATTAATGTTTTTGTATACTCATGATTTGGATTAATAATAATATCATCAGGATTTCCTCTTTCTACAATTTCTCCATCTTTCATTACTAATATATTATCTGATACAAAATATGCAAGGCCTAAATCATGAGTTATAAACATAACAGAAGTTCCTTGTTCGTCTCTTAATTGTTCTAACAATTTAATAACCCCGCCTCTTGATGATGCATCTATCATAGAAGTTAATTCGTCAGCAACTATTAGTTTAGGTTTTAAAAGCCAACATCTAGCTATCATAATTCTTTGTTTTTGACCACCAGATATTTGATGAGGGTATTTACCTAATATATCTTTAGGATCAAGTCCTACTTTGAATAACGCTTCTTTTATCATTTCTAATCCTTCATTTTTAGATACTTTTTTCTCCAACAAGTTTAAAGCTTGCCACATTGTTCTTTCAACAGGATAAAATGGATTATAACTTGCAAAAGGATCTTGGAAAACCGCATGAAGATTTCTTCTGAATTCTTTTATTTCATTTTTAGATTTATAGTCTTTAATATTTTTTCCATCAAAAATTATTTCTCCTTCACTAGGAGATAATAATCCTAAAACCATTTTTGCAATAGTTGATTTACCAGACCCACTTTCTCCAACAATAGATACTAATTCTTTTTCTTTAACTTCAAATGAAGCATTTTTTACAGCATGAATATATCTTTTTGAAACAAACCCCATTACATATGTTTTTGAAATATTTTTCACTTCTAGTCTATTCATTTTGATCCCTCCGAATACAAGAAACAAGCTATTTTTCTACCGTTTTCAAATTCTTTAACTGTAGGTTCTTTAGTTTTGCATATTTCCATAACATGTGGGCATCTAGGATGGAATCTACAACCGCTAGGCGGCTCCAATAAATTTGGAGGGGCTCCTGGTATAGTAACAATACCTCTTTTTTTAATTTCAGGCTCAGGTGTAAGTACAGAATTAAATAAACCTTTTGAATAAGGATGATAAGCTTCGTTTACCATGTCATCTGTATTTCCAATTTCAGCAATTTTTCCTGCATACATAATTAACATTCTATCTGCAAGTTGCCTGATAGTAGCAATATCATGTGTTATAAATAAAACACTTTTTACAATACCCTCATTTTTAAATTGTTTTAACGCTTTTAAAAACATTTTTTGATTTACAACATCTAATGCAGAAGTAGGTTCATCCGCTACAAGTAAATGTGGATCAAGCAAAGTTCCAACAGCAATAACAGCTCTTTGTCTCATTCCACCACTTAACTCAAATGGATACATTTCTAAAACATCTTCTTTTAAGCCAACTTTTTTGATTCTTTCTTTTGCTTTTTCTAATAGATCTTTTGGATTTATATTATGAGACTTAGCTAAATGTTCTACATACTTTTTAATTTTTATTGTAGGCATTAATGCATTCATAGATGCCTGAGGAATTCTAGCTAATTCTGTTCCCCAATATTTTTCTTTCACTTCTTCTCTTGATAATTTTGAAATATCAACATAACCATTTTTAGTTTTAAATTCTATGCTACCTTCAATTAATGTTAAAGGTTTTAAGATATTCATTTGTAGAACATCGGTTAATGTAGTTTTTCCGCATCCTGATTCTCCTACAATACCAATTATTTCACCTTCATATATATCAAGATTTACATTATCAACAGCTTTTACATATTTTGTACCCTTTCTATAATAAGCTTTCACATTTTTTGCAATTAATATTTTTTCAGCCATTCTTACTCCTCCCTAAGTCTTGGATTGAATACTTCGTCCATTGCAGTACTTAAAACAAGTAATGAGGCTGTGATGGCTACTATTGCGACTCCTGGTGGAATAAACCACCACCATAATCCTCTTCTAACAGCATCCATTAAAGTTGACCATTGCAACATAATACCTAAAGAAATACCTTTTGTAGGTCCAAGTCCTATTAAACTTAAACCAGCTTCACCCATAATACCACCGTTTATAAATAAAACAAAACTCATAAATGTATATGTTGCAATAGTTGGAATTAAATCTTCAATTATTAATTTAAAATCAGAGTATCCAGCCATTTTAGATAAATAAACATATTCTCTTGACATAACACTCATTAATTGTGCTCTAATAGCTCTTGCAAACCAAGGCCATTGGAAAAAACCTAATATTAAACCAATAACTTCAACACTTCTTACCTTTAAGTAACTAGCAATTAATATTGCAATTAAAATAGAAGGAGTTGTTAAAACTACATTAGTAACGCTCATTAATACATCATCAACAACTCCGCCCTTAACTGCAGAAAATGTACCAATTAATAATCCTATCACTAAAGAAATAGTAGCAGCAATTAAACCTATATATAATGATGATCTAATACCTGAGAATAATTGAGCTAAAACATCTCTCCCATATGTATCAGTTCCTAAAGGATGAACAGATGATGGAGCTTGTTCAAAATCCCATGTCATTTCTGTAGGATCAACATTATATACAATAGGTCCTAATAATCCTAAAATAATAAAAATAATAAATATTGATAAACCTATTAAAAATTTTTTATTTTTAAATAATGGAGAAATCATTGTTTTAAACATGTTTATGCCTCCTGACCTAGTCTTATTCTTGGATCAATTAATGCATAAATAAAGTCAACAAAGAAGTTTGTTAAATATATAGATGCAATTAAAATAACAAATGTACCTTGAATTAAAGGATAATCAAGAGTAGTTAAAGCTTTAAAAAGCAAATAACCAGTACCTGGATAATTAAATACTATTTCAGTAATTAATGATCCGCCTAGCGCTCCACCTAAACTAAGAGCTAATCCAGTTATTTGTGGAAGTAAAGAATTTCTATATACATAATTGAATATTGTTTTCTCTTTCATTCCAACATATTCAGCAAATCTTACATAGTCGCTTCCGAGTTCATTAATAACAAGTAATCTAGTCCCAACAGCCCATCCGCCAGTAGCAGAAATAACTATTGATAAAAAAGGTAAAATATAATGTTTAGCCGCATCTGCTATGAAATCCCATGTAAAGGATGGAATTAAACCTTGAGAGTATGCGCCTTGCGCTGGTAACCAATTCAATTTAACAGCAAAAAAGAATACCAATAACATTCCGAGCCAATAATAAGGTATTTGTGAAATTATAAGCGATGTAGTTAATACTCCTTTATCAAACCAACTGTTTCTCTTATATGCTGCAAAAGCACCTAAAGTGTTTCCTAAAAACCAAGCAACTACTGTTGCTGGTAGCAATAGCATTAATGTCCAAGGTATTACAGGAGCTATTAATTCTGTAGCTTTTCTAGGATAATATGTAAATGACGTTCCTAAATCACCTTTAAATGCATTTCCTAAAAATTCAAAGTATTGGACATACCATGGTTTTCCTATACCGTATTGTTCCATTAAAGCTTTTTCAGCTGCTCTTATAGCATCAGGGTTGCTTTGACCAGTTCTTGAAAGACCCGATAGTATTTGAGAAAGAGGATTCCCAGGGATAACCCTGGGAAGTATAAATACTATTGTTATAGATATTATGTATGTGATGACTAAAAAGAGCAATTTTCTTCCTATATATTTTATAAAAGCTTTAGATGAATTATTCATTATTTCACCTCTTTAAATTTATTTGCTAAAATTATTTTTCAGAATTTTTTAGTTCATCAAACACTTTAGATGTTGGTATTAAAAATCCACCTTTATCTGAAAGTTCAAACATTTTTTCATTTGCAATTGATGCGCCTTTGTTTAATGAGAATGTAACGCCTAATGCAGTTGCGCTGTGAGGACCACCTGGATACCATGTTGGATTATTTTCATTTGGCCAACCTTTCCAATATTTTGTACTATATTCGTACCAATGTGCATTATAGAAAAGTGGGATAGATGGTAAATCTCTGTAAACTAATTCTTGTAATCTAAAGTATGCTTGTTTTCTTTCTTCAGTATCTAATGTTGATACAGTTTTGTCTAATAATTCTACAACTTCAGGATTTTGGTATCTTTCCCAATTTCCAGCCCAAGTAACTTCTCCTACAGGTTTTGATAATCTTGGATCTAATACAAATCTATACATGCTGTATGGATGATCGAATCCAGGTCCTGTACTCCAACTTATAATAAGATCAAATGTACCTTTTGTCATTCTATCTGCCCAAACTGAGAAATCAGGGAATTCTGTTTGTACATCAATACCTATAGATCTTAAATTTTTAGCAATCATTTCACACATCATCATCCAGTCTGTCCAACCATAAGGTACAGAGATTGTAAATGTACCTAATTTATTTCCGTTTTTATCTACTCTAATACCGTCTTTACCTTTTTTGAATCCTGCTTTATCAAGTATTTTATTAGCCATATCTAAATCTGTTTTTATTTTTCCATCTTCTGTTCCCCATGTTTCTTTTGTTAAATCATAATTTATCCATTTTCTGTATGATTCAACAACATCCATAACCATTGATGGGTGAGCTTGAGAACCATAACCGAAATAAGCTTTTAATAACATTTCTTTGTATGGAATTGCATAAGCAATTGCTTTTTTAACATTAATATCATTTAATGCTGGTTTTGTATTATTGATATATAAGTATGCTGTACCATCAGGCATAAAGTATGGTAATTCTGATTTCCATGTACCAACAGGTAAGTTTTTCTTTTTCCATAAATCTTCTACTTTAGGAATAAATAATGCACTCCAGTCTGCGTCTCCTCTTTCGAAAGCTAAAGCAGCAGCAGCATTGTCTTTATATATAACGTGAGCAATATATTTTGGTCCAGGTAATCCGAATAAATCTTTACCCCACCAATCATCTATTCTTTGGTAAGAAATAACATTTGTATCAGCAAAATATAATTTGAATGGACCTGATACGACTTGATTTTCATCATTAACAAAGTCGCCAATTTTACCTTCATTTGCTAAAGGTTCAAAAACGTGTTTAGGCATAGGTTTTGCGCCTAAAGAAGTTGATAAGAAGCTAAAATAATTCATATTTTCTTCATTTGCTCTAAATTCAACTGTTTTGCTATTTATAGCAACTACTTCTTTAATATATGTATCCCAACCTGCATTTGGACCTAAACCTAATTTTTTAGTTAAGCCCCATGTGAATACTAAATCGTCAGCTGTAATAGGCATTCCGTCAGACCATTTAGCTTCATCTCTAATTTTAACTCTTAATGTTGTAGGATTAACAAATTCAAATGATTCTGCTAACCATGGAAGCCAAGCGTCTTTTTGAACATTGTAATGATATAATGGGAGATAAAGGAATTGATCTGTTCCCCATGTTGATTGTGCTGCAAATAAATTCCAAGTTGTAGCTGGTCCCCAAAGTGCACCAGTAACATATACAGTTTCTTCTCTTGGTAATTGAACAGCTGCAAAACTACTCATAATAACACTTAATACCAAGAAAACTAAAAATAACTTTTTCATACTTTTCCCTCCTAATTATGAAAATAATTACAAAATTAAATATACTATATATAATAATTTTAATTCTTTATTTTATTTTTTTCTTATTCTATCACTGAAAATTGTTACATAAAAAATTAGCATTAATTTGATTTTATATAAAAACTATAAAAAAGCATTTATAATTAAAAATAATCAATAAATATAAAGAAAAATATTATATATAATAAAAAAAATGGAGCGAAAATCGCTCCATAAATTAATTTTTATTTTCTTTTAGTTTTTTTATTAAAACAGGAATTACTTCATATAAATCTCCAACTATACCATAATCAGCAATTTTAAATATTGGTGCATCTTTATTTTTATTAATTGCAATTATACATTTAGAATCCTTCATTCCAGCTATATGTTGAATTGCTCCTGATATTCCACATGCAATATAGATTTTTGGTTTAACAGATTTTCCTGTTTGCCCAACTTGAATATCATGATTTGCCCATCCAGCATCAACAGCTGCTCTAGATGCAGCAACAACACCGTTTAGTTCAGAAGCTAATTCTTCTAATAATTCAAACCCTTTAGGATTTCCTAATCCTCTTCCGCCAGCAATAATTATATCGCTTTCTGAAATATCTTTACTTAATGATTCTTTTTTTAATAGATTTAGTATTTCTATATTAGAATTAATTGGTTCAAATTCTATTTTTTCTACAGAATAGTTTTTATTCTCATTAATTTTTGTTTTTTCAAACACACCTGGTCTAACTGTTGCCATTTGTGGTGTGTGTTCTGGACAAATTATAGTAGCCATAATATTTCCACCAAAAGCTGGTCTTGTTTGTAATAATAATCCATTTTCATCTAAATCTAAATTTGTACAATCTGCGGTTAGTCCAGTATTTAATTTTGCAGCAATTCTTGGCGCTAGATCTCTTCCTTGATGAGTTGCTCCAATTAAAAATATATATGGTTTTTTTTCTAATGCTAAGTCTGATATAGCTTTTGTAAATATCTGAGTATTATAATGTTTTATTTTTTCATTATGTAATTGTATGATTTTATCAACATTGTATTTTCCAATTTCTGAAAAATAATCTTTATTATTAATATATATTGCTACTAAATTAGAATTTAGTTTATTAGCTAATTTTCTACCTTCATTAAGTAATTCTAAACTAACTTTTTTTATATTATTGTTTTCTATTTCTATATAAACCCATACATCTCTATTCATGCAATTCCCCCTTAGAGTAGATGTCGCTCTTTTAAATTTGATATTAAAGTATTTACATTATCAACAATATTTCCTTCCAAAATGATTCCTTTTTTAGAAAGTTCTGGTGTAAAAGTTTTTCTAACTTTAGTTGGAGAGCCATTTAGTCCAATGATATTATCTGGTATTTTTAAATCATCATTAGTTAAAATTCTAATATTATTTTCATTTGAACATATTTCAACTAAGTTTTTAATATTCATATATCTAGGTTGATTAGCTTCTTTTAAAATTGTAAATAATACAGGAGGTTTGATTTTAATAGTTTCAATATAATTATCCATTTCTCTGTTTACTATAAAAAATTCTCCATTATAATCAATTTTGTTTACATAAGTAACTTGTGGAATATTTAATTTTTCAGCAATTTGTGGTCCAACTTGAGCAGTATCTCCATCAATTGCCTGTCTACCTGCAAATATAACATCAAATCCAATTTTTTTAATAGCTTCACTTAAAATATTTGAAGTAGCCCATGTATCTGAACCTCCGAATTTTTTGTCACTAATTAAAATGGCTTCATCGGCTCCCATTGCTAAAGCTTCTTCTAAAACCTCAGCTGCTTGATTTGGACCCATAGAAATTGCAATTACTTTAGCACCAAATTTATCTTTTAATTTTAAAGCTTCTTCTAAAGCAGCTTTATCATCATAATTCATTATAGAAGGAACGCCTTTTCTTATTAAAGTTCCGGTAATTGGATCAATTTTTAGTTCTGTTGTATCAGGAACTTGTTTAATACAAACAACAATTCTCATTTGTTTTCCCCCTTTAAATTATTTTAAAACATTTGCTGCAATAACCATTTTTTGAACTTCTGTTGTACCTTCATATATTTCTGTGATTTTAGCATCTCGCATCATTCTTTCAACTGCATATTCTTTTGTATAACCATATCCACCATGTAGTTGTACAGCTTTTCTTGTAATCTCCATAGCAACATCAGAAGCGTAATATTTTGCCATGGCTGCTTCTAATGAATAATCATGAGAATTCATCTTTTTTAATGCAGCATTATACACTAAAGATCTGGCTGCTTCCAACTTAGTTTTCATTTCAGCTATTGTAAATTGAATAGATTGGAATTTGGATATAGGTCTTCCAAATTGTTCTCTTTCTTTAATATATTTAACTGTTTCATCAAATGCACCTTGAGCAATACCTAATGCTTGTGCTGCTATGCCTATTCTTCCACCATCTAAAGTTTTTAGTGCAATTTTAAATCCATTATTTTCTTTTCCTAATAAATTTTCTTCTGGTATAATAACATTATCTAATATCAACTCTGAAGTAGCAGATCCTCTTATACCCATTTTATTTTCAATCTTACCTACACTAAAACCAGGAGTTCCTTTCTCAATAATAAACGCTGAGATCCCTTTTGTTCCTAATTCTTTATTTGTAGAAGCAAAAATAATATAAATATCGGCTTCTCCGCCATTGGTTATAAAAATTTTGGTTCCGTTTAATATGTATTTATTTCCATCTTTAATAGCAGTAGTAGCTTGATTTCCAGCATCACTTCCAGCATTTGGTTCGGTTAGTGCAAAAGCACCTAGTTTTTCTCCTTTTGCTAATGGTTTTAAAAATTTTTCTTTTTGAAAGTCATTTCCATAATAGTAGATTGGCCAACATGCTAATGAATTGTGTGCAGATAATATAACACCTGTTGTTGCACAATATCTTGAAATTTCTTCCACTGCAATAACATAACATAATTCATCTGCTCCAGCTCCACCATATTCTTTAGGAATGTTCATTCCTATGTACCCATACTTTTTTAATTTTTCCACATTTTCTTTTGGAAATCTTCCTGTTTCATCAATTTCTTGAGCAAGAGATTTAAATTCTTTTTCCGTCAAATCTCTTGTGTTTTTTTTCACCAATTTTTGAAGTTTATTTAGTTGAAATTCCAAAGTAATACCCCCTAAGTGAATTTTTTAACTAAAAATTTTAAAAGTGAATTAACTCTCATTTTATTTTATAACAATTATGTTATTTTAATATATGTTATATATTTCATATGAATTAAAAGTAATTAATATTAAGTAAAATTTGTTGTATTAAGAGATAAAAAAGTGCTTAAATATATGTCATTTTTTTAGTCATACCACCGTCTATAACAAAGTTTTGTCCAGTAATAAACTCACTTTTATTTTCTGATAAAAACAAGACCAAATTAAAAATATCTTGAATATATCCTGCTCTACCAACAAGATGTTGTTTATGTTCTATTTCTGAAACTTGCTCATTTTCATGTAATATCCATCCTGGAGAAATTGCGTTAACTCTTATGTTTGGTCCTAAAGAATTTGCTAAAGCATGTGTAAGTCCTAAAATTCCTGCTTTAGAAGAACTATATGCTTCATTACCTGGCTCAGACATAATAGCTCTTGTGGAAGAAATATTTATAATACTACCTTTTCCTGGACAATCTAACATTAAAGGTGCGCCGTATTTAACCATTAAAAAATATCCAGTTAAATTTACATCAATAACTTTTTTCCAGTCATTTAAAGTTAATTCAAAAAAATTCTTAAATCCACCAATTGCAGCGTTATTTATAATAACATCTAGTCTTTTATATTTTATTTTCAATTCATTATAGAATTTTTTGATATCATCTTCATTAGATACATCACCAAAAAATTTAAATAAATTTGGTTCTTTTATTTTTTTTAAAGCTTCTATATTATTATCTATTATAGCAACATTCCACCCTTCGTTTAAAAATCCAAATGCAATTCCTTTACCTATATTATTTGCTCCTCCGCTAATTACGACTAATTTACTCATAATACACCTCCTAGAAATCAAAATTTAATAACTTGTGAAAAATTTTAATTAGATATACAGTAATTTTAAAATTTATCATTTATAATATATCACAAATTAATCATTTATATTTATTTTTCTATAAAAACAAATGATTTTTTCCTATAAATGGTTATAAATCTTTTTAAATATAAATAATAAAATCTTATAATAATTGGAAAAAACAAAAAACATTGTTATAATTTTAACAAACGGAGGTGATTATATGTTTAAAAAAATGCATAAAAATTTTAAATTAATCTCCCCAGAAAATGTATATTATTCGTATAAAGGAGAAATATTTTATAAAGGAATAAAAAATATATGGAATTATGAAACGATTTCTTTTAAAAAAAGTGATTATTATTGTACTGATTGTAACACAATTTTGTATAATAAAAAGATAAGTATAGAGGTAAACACTGAAGATAGAATAAAAAAGGTAAATAACATTTATGCATGTTCTAATTGTAAAAAATTTCATATTATAGAAAAAGATGTAGTATATACATATAATGCAGAAAATGAATTTGAAAAAAAATTATATGAATTAGATGAATTAAAAGAGGATATTGAAATATTTAAGTATATAGACAAAGAAAAAGATTTAGAAAATAAATAGCACGGAATTCCGTGCTATTTATTTTAATATTTAATATTAATAACTTTTAGAATTATTCGATAACCTGAAAGTTTCGGTTCTATCATTATCATTAACAATATGCAAGTATCTATCTTTAGCCTCTTTGGCTTTCTTTTTAAGAATTGAAGGTAAATCTGATGTTTCAAATTCATCTTTTAAAATATTCATTAATGGTTCTTCAAAATAATATCCTTCTTCAATTTCTTCATCAAAAACAATATACCTTAAATGTTCATCATTAACTTTTTCAGGAAACGCTTTCTTTAAGAAATTTAATGTATATTTTGCAAAAACATCTACAACATCTTTGGTGTTTTTTGCATGATTTAACATATCGTGATACTCTCTTTT
This sequence comes from Marinitoga sp. 38H-ov, assembly GCF_011057715.1. Lineage (NCBI taxonomy): Bacteria > Thermotogati > Thermotogota > Thermotogae > Petrotogales > Petrotogaceae > Marinitoga > Marinitoga sp. 38H-ov. The sequence continues at coordinate 38,029 of NZ_LNGH01000044.1, read as the reverse complement.
TGTTTCTTCATAGAATTTTACATATGATTTCATAATCCTTTCCCCTCCCTATTTAAGTCTAGTATTTTGACTTAAATTTTAAGGGAAAAGTTCATAGATAATTAGGTTAAATATATAATCTGTCAAAATAATAATTCAATATACTAATAGTATATATTCCTGCAGTTTCAAATCTCATTATAGTTTTCCCTAAATTCACCTTTAATACATTATCAGGTATATTTTTTAATTCATTTTCCGAAAAACCCATATCTGGTCCTAGTATTATAGATATTTCATCTGGATATTTTATACTTTTTAAAGCATCTTTTAAATTAATATTTGTAGTAAGATCTAATAAAATAGGGGTTTTAATGTTAAAAATATCTTTGAAATTAACAAATTTAATATTTGGGAATACAGTATTTTCAGATTGTTTAGAGCTTTCAATAACCGTTTTTCTAAATTTATCAATAGATTTAAATTTTATTTGAGATTTTTCTCCCTGAAAAATAAAAATATTATTTGCTCTTAGTTCTACAAGTTTTTCAATTAATATTTTCATTCTGTCAAATTTACTTGCGCCTATATAATAATTAATTACTGGTGAATATATTTTAGTATCCTTTTCTTTTTTTATTATATTACATATTGTTTCATTTTTTTTGATTTTTTCAACTTTACAATAATATATGTTTCCGAATCCATCAAAAACTTTAATTTCATCATTTTCATTAATTCTAACAATTTTTAAATGAGCTGTTTCTTCCTTGTCTAAAATTATCTTATTATTAAATGGACAACCATAGAAGGCATTAGGCATTAACCTATTACCTCCATGCCCATATAAGGAATTAAAACATCAGGAACTTTAATTCTACCATCTTCCATTTGATAGTTTTCCATAATTGCAACCAGCGTTCTTCCAACAGCTAATCCTGAACCGTTTAATGTATGCACAAATTCCATTTTATTTCCTTTCGTTCTAAATCTAGTATTTCCCCTTCTTCCTTGAAAATCTTTCACATTACTACAAGAAGATATTTCTTTGTATGCATTATAACTTGGTAACCATACTTCTAAATCATATGTTTTTGCAGCACCAAAACCCAAATCACCTGTACATAATGATATAACTCTATATGGAAGTTCCAATAATTGTAATATTTTTTCTGCATGTGAAGTTAATTCTTCTAATGCTTTTTCAGAATCTTCTGGTGTTGTATACCAGAAAAGCTCAACTTTATCAAATTGATGTTGTCTAATTATACCTCTAACATCTTTTCCATAACTTCCCGCTTCTCTTCTATAACAAGGTGTATATGCAACATATTTTAGAGGTAAATCTTTAAAGCTCAATACTTCATTTTGATGCATTCCAGCAAGAGTTACTTCAGCAGTTGGAATTAAAAATAAATCGTCATCTTTAATATTATAAGCATCTTCTTCAAATTTAGGTAATTGTCCGGTTCCTAACATAGTTTCTCTTTTAACTAAATGTGGAGGAATTACTTCTATATACCCATGTTCTTTAGTATGTACATCTAGCATAAAATTAATTAATGCTCTTTCTAATCTTGCTAGTTGTGATTTAATAATAGAAAATCTTGAACCACTCATTTTTGAAGCTCTTTCAAAATCTAACATACCTAACTCTGGTCCTAAATCCCAATGAGCTTTAGGTTCAAATTCGAAAACTCTTGGATTTCCCCATTTTCTAATTTCAACATTATCTTCTTCGGATGTTCCAATAGGAACAGAATTATCAGGTATATTTGGTATATATAATAATTTCAAATTAATTTTTTCATCAATTTCCTTCATTTTTTCATCTAGATCTTTTATTTTAACTCCAATTTCTTTAGATTCTTCTTTAATTTTTTTTATTGCTTCTTCATTTCCTTCGGCTTTTAATTTTGCAATTTGTTTGGAAAAAGAATTTCTATATGATCTAAGATTTTCAACTTCTTTTTGAATATTTCTTTTTTCTTTATCTAGATCTAATATTTGATTAATTATATCGATGCTATGATTTCTCTTTTTTAATGCATCTATAAATATTTCTGGATTTTTTCTTAGTAATTTTAAATCAATCATTTATTTTCCTCCTCACTATTTATTTCAAGTGTTAACTTGACTTTTTGTGCTGAAATTTCATTTTTGTCAGTTTTGAATGTTGCTTTTATAGTTTCCATATTTATATTCTTTTTTTCGTTTTTTATTAAAACATTGTTTTCTAAAATTAGTAATTTGGTATTTTCGTCATAAGTAAAATTTTTAGCATATATTTCATAATCTTCTTTTATAATTTTTACTAAATTTTTGTTATTTGATTTACCAAAATAAGTTTTATTTTTATTATTAAAAGTAATTTCATCACAGTAAATAATTATAACTTTCCCATCCTCTAAATTTATCTTAGTTTCAACATTATTTTTTAATATTCCTTCATCATTTTTTAAATCATAATTTAATATATTTGAAGTAGCTTCCATAGTATCTGTTTTTATTTTTATTTTTCCTGATGATTCTAATTTTCTCCATTCTTCATTTACTAAGGTAACTGTAGCTAAATCTGTATTAACTTCTAAAGTGTCTTTTAAAACTTGAACATTATTTTTTAAAACATAAAAATCATCCCCGCCTTCTACAGTATCAGCGCCAACATGAATCGTAGAAGAAAAAGTAATGATAGATAATGTAGTAATAAATAATAGAAATATTTTTTTCATGTTATACCTCCATATTTTTATTTATCCATATTTTAGCAAATTTTCTAGCATTATTAAAAGAAGAGCCGCTTAAAGATTCAAATGTAATTTTTAAAGGAGCTAATACATCTTTATCCTTAGTAATTATATCAAATAATTTTTTCTTTCTCAAGAAAAAAGAAAAAAGTAAAATTTCAGCACCATTCTTGGGAGTTGGTAGTTTTAATGAACATTCTAATGATGTAATTAGATCAATATCATCAAGTTTTAAAGGGCTTAAAGAAATTTCTGCAGTAGGTATAAGATACATGTTGTTATATTCATAATATTTAAAAAAAGGTGGAGATGAAAAAGATGCAAGTAAAGCATCTACATATAAATCATTTGGTTTAAAATAGTACACTTCTTTTTTTAAAATATCGTAGCTTTCAATTTCAAAATTATCTCCTAAATCTTTAATTTTAATATTACCAAAATAAGCCATTAATTCTTTTTCTAATTCTATATGAGATTCAAATTCAAATTGTTTTTTTCTATTTAATTTCCAAAGAGCAATTGCTTGATTATATAATTTGTCATATATTCTATCTTTAAAAAAATATCGATTTAATATTTTAGAGTTATTAATAAACTCAATCATTTTCCCAAAAAAATTATTATTATATTTAGAAATAAAAAAAGGGAATAATACACTTATTCCAGATACTCTTAAATATATTGGAACATTTAAATTTAAAAACTCAGTAATGACACCAGCATTCCAATATAATCCATATTTGAAATCACCTGAGGCGATTTTAAGTTTATTCATTTTTTCACCTTTCCTTTTCTAATTTCTTCTTTGCTTCAAAATAAATCTCTTTATATTTATCGAATTCATACCATTCATATATAGAATCAAAAATATATACTTTATTAGCTAATGTAAGCTTATTTGAAATAATATAATTATTACTAATAGAAGATATATAATTTATATATTCTATTCCATCGCTGAATTTTTCGTTTTTTTGTGGTATATGAGAAGCAATAATATATTCAGCTCCTAATTTCTTACATAATTCAACAGGTAATTCTTCTAAAACAGCGCCATCAACTAATGTCATTCCTCCTAATAATTTTGGAGTAAATGCAGCAGGAACATTTGAAGAAGCCATGACGGCATCAAGTATATATCCTTCAGTTATTTCTTCGACGCTTTCAGTTTCTATATCAACTGAGACAACACCAAAAGGTATTTTACAATCAGAAAATCTTTTTTTGTAAAATAATAATTTTAAAAGCTTAAATAATAGGTCATTGTTTAAAATACCTGGTGAGGATAATAATTTTGCAAATCCTGTTACTTTATTTTCTAAGTTCTTTTTAATAAATGATATTTCATTTGAAGAATGAGAAATTAAATAATTAATTTTTTTCATTATTAATTTACTATTAGGTTCTAATGCATATAATGCACCAATAATAGATCCAGCACTACATCCAGAAATAGCTGTAGGTTTCTCATTATAAAATTCTTCTAAGTATTCTAATAATGCAATATGTGCCATTCCACGTATTCCACCACTGCCTAATGCAACTCCATAATTCATTATAATCCTCCCATAATTACATAAACTGTTATTCCACCAATAATTCCACCTATTAAAGAGTATAAAATATTATTATATAAGTTTTTGTTATTTAGTTTATTTTCTAATTCACTAATTTTTGTATTTATATAATTAATGTCGTCAGTTGAATACTTTATTTTTGATAATTCATTTTTAATATTATTATTTTCTGATTTTATAGTATCAATATTTTCTTCTAATTTAGTAATTTTTTCGTCTAAGTATGTCATATCACTAAAATTGTTTATATTTTTTTCTAAAAGATTTAATCTTGATACAATAGAATCTAATGATTTCATATTAGTTTTTATTAATTCATCTTTTATTTCTAAATATAATTGACTTTTTAAAGTGTCAGTATTTTTAATAATAGATTTTAATACCATTTCATCAATTACATTTGACAATAAATCTTTTTCAGAAGGTAAATTATTCATTGAATATACTGTGCTCTCTAAAAGTTTTAATCTCTTATCAAATAACTCTAAATTATCAATTTTTTTGTTGATTTCTAATATATATTTTGTATTATTAGCGATAGCATTTTCTAAATTTTTATTTTTTGATTCTATAGTTAAATCATCAGAAAGTTTCTTAATATTTTTTAACATTGATAATAGCTCATTTAAATCACTTAATCCACTATTTTTTAAAGTGTTATTAAAAAGAATAAAGTCATATGTTAGATTAGATAATGAGTTTGTTTTTTCTTCTAATTTAGTAATCTTTAATTCAACATCGGAAAGTTTCTCATCGAATAAAATAACAGTAGATGCAGCTGTTTCTAGAGTTTTTATATTATTTAATCTTTCTTCCATAATGCTTATTCTATTTAATAAGTCCATAGGAATTTCATAATTAGTATTAATGTTTTTTTGTTTTTCTAATGCTAATACTCTACTATCTAAATTATTTATTCTATTAGAAGCGTCAGATAAAATAGCATAATTGGAATTAGATGTTTTTTCTAATGATTCAACTTTAGAATTTAATAATTTTAATGAGTTGATATCACTTTCCAATGAATTTATTTTTTTTAGTAATAATGTATCATTAGATAAATTTGGAGAATTAGATTCTAAATTATCAATTCTATCGTTTAATTCTAATATTTTACTATCCAATTCTGGGATTTTTGAGGTTAAATTTATTAAAGGTTTTACTTGAAAATCAAATTTCTGTTGAATAATATTATCGATATACTGATTTGATTTAGAAATTGAATCTTTTAAATTGTTTATTTCATTTAATAATTGATTAATTGTAGCATTATTTGTGTCATTTTTCCATCTTAATTGAGCTGAAATTTCATTTGATATATATAGCTTTAAACCATCTTTTTCTTTTTCAAATAAATCATTTATATATGTTTTATAATTATTTTTTTCTCTAGTTAAATATTCATCTAATGTATTTGTCATGTATTCTTTAGTTTTTGAAAATTGATCAATAACATTTTCAACAGCGATTTCAAATTCATCCATTCTTTTTGAGAAGGTTATCATTGTAGCTAGTGTTGTTTCATACAACTCATTTATTTTCTCTATAGATTTTTTTTCTGCAATATTGTATGCATTTTGTGCAATAGCTTTAAAAATTGGATTATTAGTATCTGTTGAATTAATAGTTATAGCTTTTTCGAGATTCATAATTCTATCATTTAATTCCATGACATTATTTTTAGTATTTTTATAATCAGCATCTAAAGAAAAAATAAAATTTTCTAACGTATATACTCTCTTTGGTAGTTTTTCGTTTTCTAATATTGTTAAAGAAGAATTTAAAGTTTCTAATTGTTTCATATAATTATCATTTAAATAATCTAATATTCTAGATCCAAAAATAGCTAAATCATATCTTGAGATAGAAATTGCTCCATTAAATTTCCCTTCAGTATCTGTATCCATTAATCCTTCATTAACAACTTTATAAACATGTGGATAAACAGGAGATACAGGTTTTACATCAACTATTTCAGAAAAGACCATTGAAAATAAAAATAAAAAAATTAGTAAAATGAAAAAAATTGATTTATTCATAAGACTTCCTCCTTATTACAAATTAGATAAATCTATATATTTTCCATTGTCTGTGAAATATATATATTTTTCATATATTTTTTTATTTCCAATAAAAATACTTAGTTTATGAACTCCGAATTCTAGTCTTAAATCTGAATGAGTATATTTTACATCATCGATATATACGTCGTAATTTTTTGGATTATAAATCTTTACAGGAACTATATTTGCTTTTGAAAAAAATATTACTTTATGATCAAAATTATTTAAATTTATGTCAATATTATAAACCTCACCAGAGGAAAATTTAAAAGTAATTTTATGTAAACCTGATTCTAAAACTTTACCTAAAACATTCCCTTTATTTATATATTTATTATCTATATATATTAAAGCATTTAGTGAAGATGTAAAAATTGATAAAGCACCAATATTTTCTTGGTCAGTTAAAAATATGGACTGTGTTTTATTTTTTCTAATTGTTATTCTTTTTTTAGAATTTAAATAATATACATCAATATCTTTTGTTTTTTGCATTGTATTAATTAATATAGTAGATGGAGTAAATGCATAACTATCGCCAATATATGTTAAAATCTTTTCGTTTGACAAAACTTCTACAGAAGTGTAAATTTTTGGATTTAAAAATAATTCTCGTGGAGAATTTTTATCAATTATATATCTGAAAAATAAATCTTCTGTTTTTGATAAAACTTCTATTATGTGGGGTCTTCCATCTAATTCAAGATATTCAACATTATCTCCAATAAATTTTCCATCTAAATAAAAAGATAAGTCTTTATATTCTTGAAATTTTATTAATCTATAGTCTTCTAATAATTCAAAAAATAATTGTTTATTATTTTCATCTAAGTTTATAGTTAATTCTTTTGATATGTAACCAATTTTTGATACAATTATTTTTAGATTTCCTGATTCAACAGTGAAAGTATTGGGAGTGTATCCCATTTTCTTTCCATTTATTATTACTAAAGCATTTTGAGGTGAAGAATCTATATTTAGTTGAAGCCCTTTTTTTAATTCAAATTTAATTATAGGATTATCCTTGGGGTTTATATTAATAGAATTTTCGATAGGTAAATATCCATCTTTTTCGAGTTTGATTGAATATTTATTTGCTTCTAAAATTGTAGAATATGGTGTTACTCCTACGTAAGTATTATTTATATATAAATTTGCATTTGGGGTAGATTCAAAGGTAACAATGTTTTCTGGTATGAAGTTTACATTTATTTTTTTTGTTTCAAAAGGATTCAAATTAATATTAATCTCTAATGGTTTATATCCTTTAGCTTCTAGAATGATTTTCTTTACATTTGTTGGTATAGTAATAATTTCTCCATTGCTTATTAGTTTTTTATTTTCATCTATATTTATATAGAAGTAATCTAAATTAGAAGAAAATTCAATTGATGCTAAAGGGAGCAATGAAACATTTATTGTCATATCTTTATCTAAAAATATATTTACTTCATAATCAGTATATCCAAATTTAGATAATTTTATATTATAATTTCCCTTGGGAAGGTTGATGGTTTCTGTAGAGTTGTTCATCGTTAATATATATTGACCATTAATATATAACAATGAGTTTTTTTGAGCATTTATTGTTAAATTAAATGAAAAAATAGAAATAGTGAGAAACAGAAAAATAAAAATAAATAGCTTATTTTTTTTCATATGTTCTCACCTCATTAATTATATTATCCAGATATTCTAATTGTATCATTAATTCTTCAGGATTGTCTATTTTTGATAATACTTTATTCATAAATTCAATACGAGCTTTTATAACATCTTCTATTACTTTTTTCCCTTTTTCGGTAATAGAGATTGTAGTTACACGTTTATCTTTTTCATCTTTAACTTTTTTTAAGTAACCTGAAGTTTCTAATCTGTTGATTAAACCGGTTGTAGTGCTTTTTGTTATTCCTAATGCTATACTAATATCAGTAACTCTTTTGGAACCTTTAAAATATATTATTTGTAATAAATCAAATTGAGCTGGAGAAATATCAATATTTTTTATTATTTTTCTTCCTTCAACTTTAATTTTAAAACATATATCTCTTAGTTTTTTTTCAAAATTTTCAAGCCTTTTTTTATCCATATTATAGTTCCTCCTATTTTAATTTTTTATTAATTTTGAAAGTGAGGTAGTTTTTGATGGTAAAAAATATAACATATTCCTCTTTGTTGAGTGTAATTACAGTATTACTCTTTTCTGCTCAGATGTTTGTACCAGTTTTTGGTATTTTTATTGCATTTTTTAGTTTAATACCTTTGATTCTAGTTTATGAACTTACTAATATAGAATATTTTATAATCTCTACAATAACATCTGGTTTTATAATTTTAATGCTTAATGATTTATTTGGATTAATATTTTTTACCACTTATTTATTGCCACCGGTTTTAAGTATAGTTTTACGTAATAAACATAAAACACTCCACATTATATTTTTTCTCGTTCCAATAGCATCCTCCTATTTTATGTATAAATCTTTTTTTAATGTGAAGTTTTTTGAATATATATGGCCGATAATAGGAGCTGCAACCTTTTTTGTGGTTAAATTTTACTATATAAAAATAACAGAAATAATCTTAAAAAGGTTAAATATTAAAGATATTAACAAATGACATATTGTAAGTATTATATTATATTTTATCAAAAAATAGAATAAATTTAAAGAGGTGAATTATGATAGAAACTCCTCCAATAGAAATAATAGAATTTATTAATGCTCCGATAGATAGAGTATGGAATGTCCTTGTAAATGAAAAAGGTTGGGATCCGTGGTTTACAGATGGCATGAAAATGAAACTCAAAACTAACGGGAAAATATATTTTAGATGGGAAAGATTAACTTATGGTGAAATAGTAGAAGATAATGGTTATATAATAGAGTTGTTAAATAAAAAGTTTATATCTTTTTGGTGGTATGAATACGAAAAAGGGTATAGATCAAAGGTTGATATCTCGTTCCAAAATGGAGATGAAGGAACATGGATAAAAATTGTAGATTATACGACAATATATTCAATTAATGAATTAAATATTAAATATGGATGCGCTGTAGGTTGGGGACAAATGATTACTTTAGCAAAGGCATATATTGAAAAAGGTATTATATTAATATAATAAAATTAGAATCATTATTTTAAATTAAATAATTTTTATTTCTCTTTTAAATAGTATCTTTCCATTCTCAAAAGAAAATAGTAACGGAAACACTTTAACACCTTTTTCTATTGCTAAATAAAAAAATTTTGAAAATTCTGGATCTGTATCAAGGTTTGGAGAAAAATATTTGGATGCAGAAAATATTAAAAAATATATTTGTGCTTCAAATCCTTTTTCAGATAATTCGATTAATTCATTTAAGTGTTTTACTCCTCTTTTTGTTGGAGCATCTGGGAATTTTGCTATTCCGTTTTCTGATAAAGTACAACCTTTTATTTCAATCCAAATTTTTCCATTAGCTAAGAAATCTATTCTACTATTGTTGTATTTTACTTCAGCTTTTAAATCAGAAAATTTATTTCTTAAAAAATTTTCTGCAATGTATCTGTGATACATCGAATTTACAAGTACAAACTCATTATTTTTTTTAGCAGCAATAAGATCGTATTTTGTTTTTCGATTTATATTATTTGCTTTTTTTATTAGCACCTTATTTCCGGGATATAATAATTCTTTTAATCTTCCCGGATCATGAACATGTACATCAAAAATTTCATTATTAAATTTTATTTTAGATAAATATCTATTTGTTCGTTCTATAAATATACCATTTATTAAATCGTTTATTTCTAATATTTTCATATCATTCTCCTTAAATATAATATATATTATTATAGCATATTTTTTAAAATTAAAACAAAATGATATAATTGAAAAAAGGAGGGATTTTAATGGCTGACATAATTGATTATAAAATAATCGGAGAAGATATGCAATTAGTTGAAATTGAATTAGATCCTGGAGAAGGTGTTCGGGCAGAAGCGGGTGCTATGATGTATATGGAAGATGGGATAGAAATGCAAACTTCTACTGGCGGAGGTTTTTTTAAAGGGTTAAAAAGAATGTTTGTTGGTGAAAGTTTTTTTGTTACAAATTTTCTTAATGTGGCAAATGATAAAAGGCATGTAGCTTTTGGAGCGCCTTATCCAGGAAGGGTTATTCCTATAGATTTAACTAAATTTGGTGGAGAATTTATATGTCAAAAAGATAGTTATTTATGTTCTGCTGCAGGAATTGATATAGAAATAGCATTTACTAAAAAAATAGGTGTTGGTTTATTTGGGGGAGAAGGGTTTATTTTAGAAAGGCTTGTTGGAGATGGATTTGCATTTGTTCATGCAGGTGGAATGATTGTTGAAAAAAAATTACTTCCCGGAGAATCTTTGCGAGTTGATACGGGTTGTGTAGTTGGATTTTCTAATACAATTGATTATGATATTCAGTTTATAGGTGGATTTAAAAATGCATTATTTGGGGGAGAAGGATTGTTTTTAACGAGAATAACAGGGCCCGGGGTTGTATATTTACAAAGTCTTCCATTTTCTAGACTTGCTGATAGAATTTATTCTGCATCAAGGTTTAAAAATCAAGGAGAAACGAAAGGTATAGACGGTATAGGAGGTAACTTATTAGGTGGATTATTTGGGGGAGATAATAGATGGTAAATATAGAAGAAAAGATATTTGAGTTTTTATATACTTTAGAATTAGATATAACACATGATTTGGGTCATATTAAACGCGTTACACATAATGCTAGAATAATAGCAGAAAAAGAAGGAGGAAATTTATCAATAGTAACATATGCAGCTCTTTTGCATGATATAGCAAAAAAAGATGAAGTAGATGGAAAAATAAAGGATCATGCATTAGAGGGGGCGCAAAGAGCTGAAGATTTCTTAAATAGACTTAATTATAAAAATGCTTCAGATGTTGCTTTTTGTATTGCAAGTCACAAACTAAAGAAGACTAATATATTAGAAGCAAATATTTTAATAGATGCAGATAGATTGGATTTACTAGGTCATATAGGATTAGCAAGAGTTTTAATGAATAAAAAAAGAAAGAGTATTGAAGAACATATAGAGTATATAGAAAAAAAGATTTTGTTAATTCCGCAAAACATGAATACTGAAACAGGTAAAAAAATTGCATTAGAAAAAATTAAAATTATAATAGATTTTGTAAATAATATAAAAAAAGAAATAAAGAACACCTATAACTAGGCTTTATAGGTGTTCTTTATTTCATCAACAATATTATCATTAACCATTCCGTATATGGATAAATCTTTTTTTATTCTATTTCTAATTTCAGAAGAAGAAATTTCTATAAGCGGTGAATTTAAAAAAATATGAGGTAAATTATAATTATCAAATTTTAATTTTTCATGATATCTTTTATATACTACTAAAGTTACTTCTTTTAATAATTCCCTCCATTTATACCATGTATGAAAATTAATTAAAGAATCTTCGCCAATTAATAAATATATATCATCAAATTTTTCTTTTAATTTTAATACAGTTTGATAAGTATAGGATGGTTTAGGTAAATGTTTTTCTATATCAGATACCTCGAATCTTTCCTTAGGGAAAGTTATCTCGCACCATTTTTTTCGTAAATTAAAATCTACAATATTTTTCTCTTCTAATTTGTGAGGTGGCATAACTGCGGGAATTATTAAAAATTTTTTTGGTTTTATAAAATCATATGCATATTCAGCTATTATTCTATGACCAATATGAGGTGGATTAAAAGAACCTCCAAAAATAACAATCATAATATCACTCCATATATTCAAATGCAAAATTACCTAAGTATACAGTATCTCCTTCTTTTATACCTAAATTTTTCAAAGTTTTTTCTAAACCACTATTTTCTAATATTTCTAAAATTTTAATTCGCGCATCTTTTTGATCAATTGGATATCTTTTTAATAATAATTCAACATCATGCCCAGTAATTTCATATATACCTTCATCCCATTTTATTATTTCAAATCTTACCTTTTTAGGTATTTCAACATCAATAGGTTTTATATTTAATTTAATTTTTTCAGGAGCATTTTTAATGGATTCTAGTATTTCTTTTTGTCTATCAATTCTCATTTCTTTAATATTTTCCCATATTTCATTTAATAAAATATCTATATTTTGTTTTGTAGCAGCAGATATAGGTATTATTTTTTTATTTAAAGCGACTTCTAAATTTTTAATTCTTTTATTTAATTCTTCTTGATCTAATAAATCAGCTTTGTTAGCGGCGATAATTTCTAATTTTTGGGCTAGATTAGGTGAAAATTTTTCTAACTCACTTCTTATAGTATAATAATCATCAATAGCTTTTCTTCCTTCTATTTCTGAAATGTCTAAAATGTGTACCAAACAATAACATCTTTCTACATGTTTTAAGAATCTATCTCCTAACCCTGTACCTTCATGAGCGCCAGGAACTAATCCAGGAATATCAGCTACCACAAAAGTGTTTCCATCGCCCATATCAACAACACCTAAATTAGGTATTAATGTAGTAAAATGATAATTTGCAATCTTTGGCTTTGCATTTGAGATAACAGAAATTAACGTAGATTTTCCTACATTCGGAAATCCAATAATACCAACATCTGCTAATATTTTTAATTCTAATTTTAATACTCTTGTTTCACCTTCTACACCTTTTTCGGCTATTGTTGGAGCTTGAACTTTAGAGTTAACAAAATGAATATTTCCTCTTCCGCCTTTGCCTCCTCTTGCTACTACGACATATTGATTGGGATATTTTAAGTCTGCAATTAATTCGTTAGTTTCAAAGTCATATACTAATGTTCCGACAGGAACTTCAATAATCATATTTTCTCCATTTCTTCCATGCATTTTTTTGCCTTGCCCGTTTTTTCCGTTTTCTGCATTAAATTTCTTTTTAAATCTAAAATCAGTTAAAGTGTTTTTTTCTATTTTTGAAACAATTATAACATTTCCACCATCCCCGCCATCCCCACCATCTGGGCCTCCCTTGGGAACAAATTTTTCTCTTCTAAAACTAACAATTCCATCTCCACCTTTACCTCCAGAAACTGTAATAATTGCTTCATCTATAAAAATATTTTCACTCATTTTATCGCCTCCGTTTTGATTTTTTAATATTTTTTGTGTATAATATAATGCATGGAGGTGAAAATATGTCTATCATTAATGTAACAAAAAATTCTTTTATTATTGCAGAAAGAATCCATTCTATTATACCAGAAAATTTTTCACATTATAAAAGATTAAAAAAAGAGCATCAAAATACTACAAGTTTAGTAGATTTAACTTATGGGAAAAGTGTAAAATCAATAATTTTTACCGATAGTGGACATATGTTTTTAACGGCATTATCAATTGATAAAGTATTAGAAAAAATGAGGAAGGTGATGGAATAATGAGTATGCCAATTCCAGTAGTTGTTGAATCAACTGGTAGATATGAGAGAGCGTATGATATTTATTCGAGATTGTTAAAAGATAGAATTATATTTTTAGGCTCAGAAGTTAATGATTATATTTCAAATTTAGTTGTAGCTCAATTGTTATTTTTAGAAGCACAAGATCCAGAAAAAGATATTTATTTGTACATTAATAGTCCAGGCGGATCAGTTACTGCTGGTTTAGCAATGTATGATACAATGCAATATATTAAACCTGATGTCGCTACTATTTGTATAGGTCAAGCAGCATCTATGGGAGCGGTGTTATTAGCTGCTGGAGCAAAGGGTAAAAGATTTGCATTGCCTAATTCAAGAATTATGATCCATCAACCTTGGGGTGGCGCACAAGGTACTGCTAAAGATGTTGAAATACAAGTACAAGAATTATTAAGAATTAAAAAAATGTTAAATGGCATATTAAGTGATCATACAGGACAACCTATAGAAGTAATAGAAAAAGATACAGATAGAGATTACTTTATGTCAGCAGAAGAAGCTTTAAAATACGGTTTAATAGATAAAGTTATAAAAAATAGAAAAGAAATAAAATAATATTAGGGCGCTGATGCGCCCTAATATATTGATTACTTTTGAGGGTTAAGAAGGTGATAATATTAGTAATTTAACTCCAATGATAAGACAATATCTTGAAATAAAAAAAGAATATGAAGATAGCATTTTATTATTTAGATTAGGGGATTTTTATGAAACGTTTTTTGAAGATGCGAAGGTTACTAGCGAGGCTTTACAAATAACTTTAACTCAAAGAAACGGGCATCCAATGGCCGGTATACCTTATCATGCATTAGATAATTATTTAAAAAAGTTGTTAGACCAAGGATTTAAAGTTGCGATTTGCGAGCAAGTTGAAGATCCATCTACAGCAAGCGGAATTGTAAAAAGAGAAGTAACAAAAATACTTACACCTGGTACAGTAGTAGAAGAAAGCATGATTGATGAAAACAATAGATATTCTCTTTTAATAAATGCCAATAGAGATGGAACATATGTATTTATTATTTTTGATTTTAGTACCGGTGAATTATACATAGATTCTTTTAATTTTACAGATAATGAAATATATGATTTTATTTCATCATATTCATTTGTTCAAATATTAATTTCCACCAAAACAAGAAATTTAAAACAAAAAATTAAAAATATTCGTCCAGATATATATATAGAGGAATTGGATGAATGGTATTTTAATAATAATTACGAAGAAATAGTAAAAGAAAGTTATGGAATTATAAATTTGGATATTTTGAATTTAAATGAATTTGAACTAATCTCTTTAGGAGCAGTTTTTAAATATCTTGAAATAACTCAAAAGCAGAAGATAACATATTTTTCGTTTCCGAAAAGATTTAAAAGTTCAAAAAATATGATTTTGGATTCAACAACAATTATAAATTTAGGTTTATTACCAACTAAAGAAAACAAAGGGAAAACATTATATGATATATTAAAATACACCAAAACTTCAATGGGTGCAAGAACTTTAAAACAGTGGATTTCCAGACCATTAATAGATAAAAATGAAATTGAAAAAAGATTTAATGTAGTTGAATTATTTAGAAATGATCCATTAATTATGGAAGAAATGAAAGAATATTTAAGTTCTATAAGAGATATAGAAAGAATATCTTCAAGAATTTCACTATTTAGAGCTACACCTAGAGATTTAATAGCATTAAGAACAACATTAGAGGTTATACCATACATAAATGAATTATTAAGTGAGTTAAATTTAGAACTATTAAATGAACTTGATGATTTAAAGAAATTATTATATGATGCAATCGAGGAAGAACCAACCACACAAGTTGGGACTGGTAAAGTTATAAAAAGAGGAGTTAACAAAGAATTAGATCAATATAAAGATATTTTTGAAAATTCTTCTGTATTTTTGAAGGAGATAGAAGAAAGAGAAAAAGAAAAAACTGGAATAAGCAATTTAAAGGTTTCTAGGAATAAAATATATGGTTTTTATATAGAGGTTACAAAAGCTAATATAGATAAAGTACCTCAAAATTATATTAGGAAGCAAACATTAGTAAATTCTGAAAGATTTATAACAGAAGAATTAAGAAATTTAGAAGAAAAATATTCAGTCGCAGAAAAGAAGATAAATGAAATAGAAAATAAAATATATAATGATTTAATTATAAAACTTCAAAAATATGTTAATGATTTAAAAAATGTATCTCTCAAAATATCTGAAATTGATATATTAAGAGGGTTTGCTGAGGTATCAATAAAAAATAAATACGTAAGGCCTATTTTCAATAATAGAAAATTTACTATTATCAATGGGAGACATCCAGTTGTTGAACAATATTCAGAAAACTTTACCCCGAACAGTATTCAACTTGATAATGAAAAAAGATTTGTTATATTAACAGGACCTAATATGAGTGGTAAATCTACATATTTAAGACAAATAGGGATTATTTCAATAATGGCTCAAATAGGTTCTTATGTTTCTGCTGAATACGCGGAACTTCCAGTATTAAATAATATTTTTACTAGAATAGGGGCTAAAGATGATGTTGTAAGTGGTAAATCCACATTTTTAGTTGAAATGTCTGAGGTATCAAGTATATTAAATAATGCAGATGAAAATAGTTTAATACTTTTAGATGAAGTTGGAAGAGGAACAGGAACTATTGATGGAATAAGTGTGGCTTGGGCTACCTCAGAATATATATATCAAGTTTTAAAATCATATACAATTTTTGCTACTCATTATATGGAATTAACTATGTTAAATGATTTTTATGATGGAATTATTAATAAAAGAGTAAAGGTTTTAGAAACTGAATCTGGTATAATATTTTTGCATAAAATAGAAGACGGTATAAGTGATAAAAGTTATGGTATTGAAGTTGCTAAATTAGCAGGAATACCAGATGAAGTTATAATTAGAGCTAAAGAAGTTATGGGGGAAATATCTAATAAAACAGAGTTTGAAAGTAAATTGAAATCTATGAAAAATATAAAAAGGAAAAAACTTACAAAAAATCAAAATCAATTAAAACTATTTTAGTTATGATATAATTATATCAATAATTAAAATAAAGGGGGAAAATAATGTTTGAAAAAAGAATTAATGATTTAAGAGAAAAAATGGAATTAAATGGTCTTGAGGCTTTTTTGGTAGTAAATATTGAAAGCTCATCTAAACCAACATCTTATTACTTAACTGGTTTTACTGGATCATTTTCAATTGTTTATATAACTAAAGACGATGTAGTTTTTATGACTGATGGAAGATATACAGAACAGGCTGAAAAACAAACTGGAGTAAAACCTTTGTTATTTAAGAAAAAATTACTAGATGAATTAACTAATATTATAAAATTACCTAAGGGTGCAAAAATTGGATTTGAATCAAATACTATATCATCTAATATCTATTTAAATACTTTAATGAAAATAGGAGATTATGAATTTATTCCATCTGAAAAGATAATTTTAGAAATGAGAAGAATAAAATCCAGTGAAGAAGTTGAATTTATTAAAAATGCAGCAATAATAGCAGAAAAAGCATTACAAGAAACTTTAGATAGCTTTTATATAGGTATGACAGAAAAAGAGTTTGCTGCTAAACTTGAGTATAATATGAAAATTTTTGGTGCTGACAATTATGCATTTGATACAATTGTAGCTTCTGGGCCAAGAGGAGCATTACCACATGGGATAGCTTCGGATAAAAAAATAGGTTCTGGAGAATTTATTGTAATTGATTTTGGAGCATATGCAAATGGATATAATTCAGATATAACCCGAACTATTGCTACAGAAGGAATTAGTGATAAACACAAACAAATTTATGAAATAGTATTAAAAGCTCAAAAAGCAGCGGTTGAGGCCGTTAAACCTGGTATGAAATATAGCGATTTAGATAAAATAGCGAGAGATATTATTTCAGAAGCTGGATATGGCGAATACTTTTCTCATGGATTAGGTCACGGTTTAGGATTAGAAGTGCATGAAAGTCCAAGAGTTTCTTATATGTCTGAAGAAATTTCTCAACCAGGTGACATAATAACTATTGAACCGGGGATTTATTTGCCTGGGGATTTAGGAGTAAGGATTGAAGATGATGTTTTAGTTACAGAAAACGGATACGAGTTAATAACTTCATTTGATAAATCTCTAATTATTTTATAATATAGATTATTTTAAGAGGAGGAAAAAAAATGGTTGTAGTAGGAGATTTAAAAAAAGGTATGATTATATTATTAGATGGAGAACTATACAGAGTTTTAGGAATGCAAAAACATTTCACGGGTAGAGGTAGTGGAATTATTAAAACTAAATTAAAGAACATAAAAACAGGATATGTTATTGATAAAAATTTTAATTCTGGAGAAAAAGTAGAGGAAGCTGCTTTAGATTACAGACCAGCAGAATATTTATATCATGACGGAGATAATTATGTTTTTATGGATTTAAGTACATATGAGCAATATTTATTATCAGAAGAAGATGTTTCAGATGCAAAAGATTTTTTAATTGATAATTTAGAAGTAACATTAACTTTTTACGATGAAAAACCTGTAGGTATAGTATTACCAACAGTAGTAGTTCTTGAAGTTACTGAAACTGAGCCTAATTTTAAAGGAGATACAGCTTCTGGAGGAGGAAAACCTGCGATATTAGAAACAGGTTTAAAGACAACAGTTCCGTTTTTTGTTGAAGTTGGGCAAAAAGTTAAAATTGATACGAGAACAGGAGAGTATTTAGAAAGAGCCTGAGAGGGGGGATAAAGATGGCCATAAATGAACATAATCAATTTGGAGAGTTAGAGTTTACAGATACTGCTTTGAAGGAATTGGCCATAAAATCATATGAGCTTTTTTTCAAAGAACAAGTTCCGGATTTTGAATTAAATGAAAAAGATTTAACAAAAATGATAAAAATAGTTGAAAATGATGATGAGACAATATCAATATACTTAAAAACAAAAGCAAAGTATGGAACTAGTATTATTAAATTTGCAAAAGATTTGCAAGACTTTTTAAAAACAGAAGTAGAAAAAATGACAGAAGTTCCTGTTAGAAATATTGATATAGTATTGGATGGATTAGTAGTTCCTAAAGTAGAGACATATATTGAAGAGGTAGAAAACGAAGTTAATGAAATAGAGATTTCAGAAGAAAATAATGGGAGTGTTGAAAATTGATTTCTAAAAGAAGAAAAATAAGAGAAGCGGTTTTAGAAAGTATTTTCCAACTTGATTTTAATGATAATATTTCGTATGATGATATTTTAGCATTATTGAGGGACCTTTTAAACAATAAAAAGGTCCCTCAAAGCCTAATAGAAGAAGCAGAAATTTATTTGAAAAATATATTTTTTAATAAAAATGAATATGATGAATTAATAAAAAAATATTTAATTAATTGGGAATTTGAAAGAATTGCAAATATTGAAAAAACAATTCTTAGAATGGGGATTTTTGAATTAAAAAATAGAGAAGATATTCCGCCAAAAGTTATCTTAGATGAATCAGTTGAATTATCAAAAAAATATGCTAATGAAAAAAGTGCAAAATTTATTAATGGAATTTTGGATAGAATAGCAAAAGAAGAATTCAAACGTTTATGAGGTGATTTAATTGAATGAAAAACCATTATATCATGCGATTCGGAAAATGAATTATGAACAATTAAATAGATTTGCTAATAAAATACGTAATTATATATATAACACTGTAACGAAAAATACAGGTCATTTATCTTCTAATTTAGGAACTGTTGAATTAACATTAGCTCTATATAGAATATTTGATCCTGAAAAAGATGTAATTATTTGGGATACAAGTCATCAAGCATATATTCATAAATTGCTAACGGGAAGATGGGAGAGTTTTAAAACATTAAGGCAAAGAAATGGAATAAGCGGATTTACTAATATTTTTGAAAGTAAATATGACTATTTTGGAGCTGGTCATGCAGGAACATCAGTGGCGGCGGCTATTGGTTATGAATTAGGTTTAAAAAAGCAGAATATAGATAAAAATATAATAGCTATTTTTGGTGATGGTGCAATGACAAGTGGTATGATTTTAGAATCGTTAAATCAATTAAAATCTATTGACTCGAAAATAAAAATTATTCTTTTAAATAATGAAATGTCTATTTCTCCAAATGTAGGTGCAATTGCAAAACTTTTAAATAAAATTAGAATTTCAAATGATTATTATTCTTTTAAAGAAAAAATTAAAGGTTCTTTAGAAAGTACAGACGTAGGTCAAGATATAGAAAGTGCATTAAAAAAGGTTAAAGAAGGTATAAAACATACAGTTTATAATAATGCATTAGGAATATTCGAAGATATGGGAATAAAATATTATGGGCCTGTTGATGGACATAATATAAAAGAATTAGAAAAATATCTTGAATTTATAAAAAATTATAAAGATGGCCCATGTATCCTACATTTAAAAACTGTTAAAGGAAAAGGATTGGATTTTGCTGAAAAAAACCCCACTAAATTTCATGGGGTAAGTAATAAAAAATCAGAAAAATTATCATATTCAAAAGTTGTTGGGTATACTTTAAAACATATAGCGTTTGAGAAAGATTTTATTTCTTATACAGCTGCAATGGAAGATGGAACAGGATTAAATATACTCAAAGAAGAATTCCCTGATAAAGTTATAGATTTAGGAATAACAGAACCTTCTATTGTTACTGCTTCTGGAGCTACAAGGCTTTCAGGAACATTTACGATAGTTGATATTTATTCATCATTTATGCAAAGAGCATTCGATTCTATAATACATGATATAGCTTTGCAGAAAATTCCTGTATTATTTTTATTAGATAGAGCAGGTGTTGTCGGTGAAGATGGTCCAACTCATCATGGGGTTTTTGATATATCTTATTTGAGATTGATACCTAATATAGAAATATTAACCCCTTTAAATGCACAAGATCTTGCTAATATGGTCTATACATCAATAAAAAAAGATATTGATAAACCGACATTTATTAGATTTCCACGTGGTGGTGAGGAAATTAATATAGAAGATATTTTAAGTAATCTTAGCATTGTTGATTATTCTTGGAAAGTAATAAAAAGAAAAAATGCAAATAATGTAGTATTTGTTGTAGGTCAATTAATTGAGGAATATAAAGAATTATGGGATGAATTAGAGGCTACAATTATTGGTGTAAGAAGTATCAAAAATATTGATGAATATATTTTAAATATATATATTAAGAATGATATTAACATAATCACTGTTGAAGAAAATAGTTTAAAGGGCGGATTTAATGAAGAGATAAAAAATTATATTATAAAAAATAATATTAATTGTAATTTATTCACTTTTGGAGTTGAAGATGAGTTTATTCCTCAGGGGACTAGGAAAGAACTGCTTGATGACTATGTAGTAAAGCCATTTAAAATAAAGGAAGTTATACATTTAAACTCAAAAATAAAAAATAAATGAAAGGGGAGAAATTATGAAAAAATTTTTAATCTTTTCTTTTATCCTTATAATAGTATATGGATATTCATTTAATTTAATGACTTTTGGAACATATGGTGTTACATCAAATTCAACTTCATTAGATTTAAATTGGGATGAAAATTTTAAATCAGATTATTATTCTTTAAAAGTTGCAATAATGTATCCTGCAGAAGACTCTCCTGAGATGTTATTTGGTCCATATTTTGGTTATACTATATATAATAATTTAAATAATACTGATATGATTAATTTAAATGCTGATATAGAAAGTGCTGGATATGAATTAGGTATAATTACATTATATAACACAGATTTTCTTTTTAATACAAAGTTTAATGTAATGGCTTTAGGAGGAATACATACTGAGGATCAATTTAATAATCTTTCTACGACAATAAATATAAATTTGGGAATATCATATAAAATATCTTCTTTAAATACATTTGGATTTATAGGATATGAATCACGATACTTTACTACAAATAATAATATGGTTACTGTAAATTATATTCCTGTTTCATTAGGGGTGGAGGTGCTTTTTTAATTAATGAATCAAAAAACATATAAAGATTTAGAAATAGATAAAATTTTGGATAAAATAGCTAATTATTCAATGTCAATATATGGGAAACAATATATAAGAAATAATTTTGAATATATTACTAATTTTGATAAGTTAGAAGAGGAATATAATATATTAATAGATTATAATAATTTTTCTACAAAATATGGAGATATAGATTTAAGGGGTATTCCA
Source organism: Marinitoga sp. 38H-ov (assembly GCF_011057715.1). Lineage (NCBI taxonomy): Bacteria > Thermotogati > Thermotogota > Thermotogae > Petrotogales > Petrotogaceae > Marinitoga > Marinitoga sp. 38H-ov. The sequence goes on along the minus strand of NZ_LNGH01000044.1, from coordinate 15,947 downwards.
AATATTTATTTAGAAATTGAAAAACTTGAGAATAAAAATTATTTATCTCCTATAGAATATAGGAGAATTTCTGATTTTTTATCTCAAGCTATTAATTTGATTAATGAAAATAGGAATAACTTAAAAGAATTTTCATATATTGAAAAAATATTTTATTCTATTCCTAATACTATAGATTTAATAAGATTGATTGATAAATCTATTGATAAAGATGGCGAAGTAAAAGATTCTGCAAGTGATAATTTAAGACAAATAAGAAGAAAAATTGAAAACACCAAAAAAGCATTATATACTTCATTAAAAAGAATAATATCAAAATATCATAAATATGTTTCTTTAGATCAACCTACTTTGAAAAATAATAGATATTGTATTGTTGTAAGAGCTGAGCATAAAAATAAAATAAATGGTATAATTATTGCATATTCTGATACAGGTGTTTCTGTTTATATTGAACCATATGAAATTGGCAAGTTGAATTCTGAACTAAATGATTTAATAGCTTCTGAAAAAGCTGAAATTGCTAGAATTTTAGGAAAAATTTTTTTGGAAATATCTAAAAATTTGTATAACATAAAAAAAAGTATAAAAATAATTGAGTATATTGATGGTTTAAATGCAAAAATAAGGTATGCTAAAGAAAATAATTATATATTTTCAAAACCCTCCAAATTTGAAAAAGTATTATTATTAGATGGAGTTAGACATCCTTTAATAGAAAAAGAAAAAGTTATACCTGTAAATGTAAAATTACCTGATAATAAATTTGGAATGATAATTACAGGACCAAATACAGGTGGAAAAACAGTTGTATTAAAATCTGTTGGTATAAGTGTCTTATTTTCTCATGCTGTTTTACCTATACCATCTTTTAATGCAAAAATACCTTTTTTTGAAAAGATTTTTACTGATATTGGAGATGAACAAAGTATTGAACAAACTTTGAGTACTTTTTCATCACATTTAAAAAATTTAAAATTTATTCTTGATAATATTGATGATAAAACTTTGGTTTTAATAGATGAGTTAGGAACTGGAACAGATCCAATTGAAGGGTCTGCTCTTGCAATAGCTATTATACAAAAACTAATTGAAGTAAAATCAATATTTTTCATTACCTCTCATCTATCTGCAGTAAAAACTTTTTCTATAGAAAATGATTTTTTAGTCTCAGCATCTATGGGATTTGATAAAGAAACCCTTTCCCCAACATATAAATTATTAGTGGGAGTTCCAGGTGCATCTCATGCTTTGGATATAGCAGAAAAATTAGGATTACCAAAGGATATATTATTAAAAGCTAATAATTTTTTGAGTAAAGAACAAGTATATGACGAGAAAATATTAGAAAATTTGACCCAAATATACGAAGAACTTGAAAAAGAAAAAAAAGAACATGAAAGAAAACATAAAGAAGTAATTTCCTTAAAACAAGATTTAGAAGAAAAGCTAAAAATTTTAAAGAAAAAAGAAATTGAAAAAATAGATAAAGAAATAAAAAAATATAATGATTATTTAAGGGATTTGAAAAATGAAATTGATACTTATATAAATATCTTAAAAACTGAAAAAGATATTAGTAAAATAAGAGAATTGAATAAAAAGGTTGAAAGTAAAAAAAATGAACTTAAAAAATTTAAAGTTCAGAAAAAAGTAGAAGAAAATAAAAATATTAGACCAGGAGATATTGTATCTATTTCAGGTGAGAAAGCGAAAATAATAAAAGTAAATGGAGATAAAATTTTTGTAAAATTTTTAGATAAACCTTTTGAACTTGAGGTGTCTATTAATGATATTAAAATTGAAAAGAAAATAAAAGAAGATAAGAACATAAAAAAATATAATATTCCTATTGTAAAAAAAATAAAAAATGAAATAGATATTAGAGGTATGACCGTAGAAGAAGCTATACCAGAAGTTGAAATGTTTATTTCAGATTTAATAGCTTCAAATTTAGATGGGGGATACATAATTCATGGTAAAGGGACAGGAAAATTGGCTTTAGGTATATGGAATTATTTAAGAAACAACAAAAAGATAAAATCTTTTAGATTGGGAAATGATAACGAAGGGGGAACAGGTGTTACCTTTGTGGAGGTGTAATTATGTTCGCATTAGACATAGGAACGAGATTTATTGTTGGTGTTATTTCTGAAATGAATGAAGATTCTGAAATAATTATTAAAGATTTTGCTGTAAAAGAGCATGAGAATAGAGCAATGCTTGATGGTCAAATTCATGATGTTACAAAAGTTTCAAAAGGGGTTGAAAAAGTAATTTCTAAACTTAAAGAAAAGAATAATGATATAAAAAACGTTGCAGTTGCTTTAGCTGGGCGTTTTTTAGTTACAACTGTTGGTGAGTATGAACAAGATATTAGCAAGTATAAATATATAGATATTAACTTAGTTAAATCTTTGGAATTAGAAGCGGTTAAAAAAGCTGTTGAAAATTTAGAAATAGAAAAAAATTTTTATTGTGTTGGGTATTCTGTATTATATTATGAATTAGATGGTGAATGGATAAAAAAATTGGAAGGTCAAAAGGGTAATGCTGCTAAGGTAAAGGTTATAGCTGCTTTTCTTCCTAAAAATGTTGTAGATGCAATGCTTGCGGTTTTAGAATTAAACAATTTAGAACCTGTTCATATTACACTTGAGCCTATTGCTGCAATGAATTTAATAGTTCCTGAAGATTTAAGAACATTAAATATTGCCATGATTGATGTCGGTGCAGGAACAAGTGATATTGCAATTTCAAAAGATGGTACAATAATAGGATATGGTATGGTACCAATGGCTGGTGATGAAATTTCAGAAGCTATTTCTAAAGAATTACTTGTAGACTTTAAAATTGCAGAAAAAATTAAAAGATCTTTAAATGATAATGATAATAATATAATTAAATATAAAGACATATTAGATTTTGAACATGAAATCGATAAAGCAGATATTATAAAAATAATTGATCCTATTATTGAAGAAATTACATCAAGGATAGCAGAGAAAATATTAGAATTAAATGGAAAATCTCCAATAGCAGTTATGGTAGTAGGCGGAGGTGCAAAAGCACCAGGTTTTATCGATAAATTAGCAATAAAATTGAACTTGTCTAGAAATAGAATTACATTAAAAGATATAAAAAATATTGATTATGTTAGATTTGAAGAAGAAACTATGGAAGGTAGTGAATTTGTTACTCCTGTGGGGATTGCTTATGTAGCCCATAAAAATGAGGGTAATGTATTTGCAAAAGTTATGGTTAATAACAAACCTATTAATATGATGCTTGTTGGAGGTAATATATCAGTTATACAAGCATTGTTACAGGCGGGATTTACTATTAATGATTTAGTAGGGAAACCAGCTCCTGCAATATCATATGAAATAAATGGTGAATTAAAATTTATTCCAGGTGAAAAAGGAAGAGAGGCTCCGATAAAAATTAATGGACATGCTGCAACATTAAATTCTCCAATAAAACCAGGTGATATAATAGAAGTAGGTAAACCGAAAAATGGTGAATTTAAGAAGATATATTTAAAGGATATAATTTTACCATACAAAATATATATAGATAAAAAAGAATTTACAGTATATCCAAATATTATAAAAAATGGAATCGAGGTTTCAATTGATAGTGAATTAAATGATGGAGATAAAATCAAGTTGAAAAACCCCACCGTAAAATCGTTAAATTTAAACTCATCATTAATTAGATTTTCTATAAATAATAATTCATATGAGATTCCAAGTGGTCAAATTCTTTTGAGAAAAGATCAAATATTACATGAAAATGATGAAATCTATGATGGTGATATTTTAAATTCAAAAAAGATAAATATTCCTAAAATAAGTGAATTTATTGATATTAAAGCAGATAAATATATATCTATAACTCTTAACGGTAATAGAATAGAACTTCCAACAGAAGAAATAATTATTAAGGATAAAAATAATAACAATATAGATATTAATAGTTATGTATATGATGGTATGCAAATAAAAGTAGAAAAACATGAAAAAGAAAAAAAATTATTAGATATATTATTACATATTGATTTTGATATTTCTAAGTTTACAAAATATAAAATTTATTTAAATGGAAGAGAAATATTTAGTTTTAACGAAAAAATTCAAAATGGTGATGATATAAGGATGATATTTGAATGATAAAAGGTATTGGTGTAGATATCATAGAAATTGAAAGAATAGAATTTGGTATTGAAAGAAAAATTTTAAGTGAAAAAGAAATAGTTTTATTAGAAAAATTTTCTAGTGAAAAAAGAAAAAAAGAATTTATTGCTGGAAGATTTTCTCTAAAAGAATCTATTATTAAAGCTTTTGGAACTTTTATTCCATATAAAAAAATTTCTATATTAAATGATGAAAATGGACGCCCTTATTTAGATGATAGTTCGCTAAATTATTTGAAAGAAAAATTCTTTAATTTTAATATTCATATATCTATTTCACATGAGAAAAACTATGCTGTATCAATAGTTGTTTTAGAAGATTAGGAGATGATTCTTTTGCCTTTTAATGAAATAATATTAAAAATATTTTTTTCTTCATTATCTGGGGCTGTAATTGGGTATAATAGAGAAAAAATAAATAGACCTGCAGGTATAAGAACACATGCATTATTATCTTTGGGAGCATGTATACTTACTATAATATCTATAATATCATTTTATGATCCTGTAAATAAAATAGGAGATCCAGGAAGAATTGCTGCACAAATTGTTTCTGGGATTGGATTTTTAGGTGCTGGAACAATACTGAAAAATGGTAATAAAGTAAAGGGGCTTACAACTGCTGCAACATTATGGGTATCAGCATCTATTGGAATGACATTTGGTGCAGGTGAATATTACATAGGTTTTATTTCTTTGGTAGCTACATTAATAATTTTATATGTTAATAAATTTTCTAAACATTTAAATGATGAAATTACATTAGAGATTGTATTGAAGGGTAAAAATAACATTGATAAAATTATTTCTGTTATAGAAAATAATGAAAGTTTGATTTTAAAGAATATTGATTTTTCTCAAAAAGATGAAGGAATATTATATTTTACATTTAAAAATATTTCAAACAGATATATCTCCGAATTAGAAAAAAAACTTTTATATATAGATAATATAGAAAATATAAATTTAATTGAAGATAATTAATGGAGGAATATTATGATACCAGAAAACATAAAAAAAGAATACGTTGAATTAAAAAAAGTTATTGAAAAATATAATTATTATTATTATGTATTAAATAATCCGTTAATATCTGATAGTGATTATGATAAATTATTTAATAAACTTATAAAATTAGAAGAAAAATTTCCTGGTTTAAAAACTCCAGATTCTCCTAGTTATAGAGTAGGAGGAAAAATTATAAATGAGTTTAAAACTGTGCAACACACAACTCCTATGTTAAGTCTAGATAATACATATAATGAAGAAGAAATTATAGAATTTATAAATAAAATAAATAAATCTTTAAATAGAAATAATATTGAATACACATGTGAATTGAAAATTGATGGAATATCGATTTCTTTGCGTTATGAAGATGGTTTGCTTACTCAGGCAATTACTAGAGGTAATGGAATATCTGGTGATGATGTTACTGATAATGTAAAAACTATTAGGAGTGTACCTTTAAAATTAAATAAAAATATAAATATAGAAGTTCGTGGAGAAATTTTTATGCCCAAAAAAGAATTTTTAAAAATTAATGAGATAAGGGAAGATGAGGGATTACCTATTTTCGCGAATCCGAGAAATTCTACTGCAGGAACAATAAAATTGTTGGATACAACAGAGGTTTCCAAAAGGCATTTAGATTCTTTTATATATTACATATTATCTCCAGAAAATTATAATTTAAAAACTCAGTATGAAGCATTGTGTTTTTTAAAGGAATTGGGTTTTAAAATTAATCCTCATACAAAAAAAGTTGCATCTGTAGAAGAGATAATTGATTATTGGAAATACTGGATAGATAATAAAGGTAAATTGGAATATGATGTAGATGGTGTAGTTGTTAAAATTAATAATTTTGAAGATCAAAGAATATTAGGAAATACATCTAGAAGTCCAAGATGGGCTATTGCTTTTAAGTTTCCAGCAGAACAAGCTGTTACAAAAATAAAAGATGTTATTTTTCAAGTTGGTAGTACAGGTATTATTACACCTGTTGCTATTTTTGAACCAGTGTTTTTAGATGGATCTACTGTACAAAGAGCAAGTTTACATAATTTTGATTATATTAAGGAAAGAGATATAAGAATAAATGATTATGTAAAGATTGAGAAAGCTGGAGGAATAATTCCACAAATAGTTACAGTATTAACTGAAAAAAGAAACGGTAATGAAGTTATTATCGAAGAACCTAAAGAATGTCCTGTTTGTGGAGGAAAAGTAGGTAAAATAAACCATTCAGAAGTTGCTATAAGATGTTTAAATCCTCTTTGTAAGGCTAAACTCAAAAGAAGTTTGGAAGTGTGGGTTTCTAGAGATGCGATGAATATCCAAGGTTTAGGACCGAAATTAATAGATAGAATAGTGGAAGCTAATCTAATAGAAAAAATTTCCGATTTATATAATTTAGATCATTTTAAATTGGCTACTTTGGGACATGGTATTGGTCCTAAAATGATTAGCAAAATATTAAAACAGATAGAAGATTCCAAACAAAGTGGTCTCGATAAAGTGCTATATGCATTAGGAATACCAAATGTAGGTAAAAAAATAGCAAAAGATTTAGCTAAAAAATTCAATAATATAGATAATTTAATGAAAGCAGAGTATGATGAATTAATTTCTATTGACGGAATAGGAGCTGATATTGCGCAATCTATTTATGACTTTTTTAGAAATGAATATGCAATAAATATTATTAATGAGTTAAAAAAATATGGAGTTAAGCTGTATTATGAGTCAAGAGAAAATGATGGAATATTTAAAGATATGCAAATTTGCGTTACAGGTGAGCTGAAAAAAATGACAAGAGGTCAATTCAAAGAGCTAATAGAAATTAATGGTGGTATATTCAAAGATTCGGTAACGAAAAAATTAAATCTTCTTGTTGTTGGGAACAACGCTGGAAGTAAACTTGAAAAAGCAAAAAAATTAGGTATTCAGATATTAACAGAAGATGAGTTTTTTGATAGATATAAACTTTAAATAAATTATACAAATAATGGAAGAGCGATAAAGCTCTTCCATTTCCAAAAAGAGGAATAGGTGTTAGTTTTTATTTGATAAAAGCTCTACAATGTCTCCAACTGTTTTTATTTTTTCTAATTCAGAATCATCAATAGAAATTCCTAATTCATTTTCAAAATCCATTGTTAAATCTACTAATTCTAATGAATCTAATTCTAAATCATCTGTTAAATTTGCTTCCTCGGTTATTTTCTCTTTTTCAATACTTAAACTTTCAGCCATAATTTCTCTTACTTTTTCAAATAATTCTTTTTTATCCATTTTATCTCCTCCTTAGCTTTCAAATAATTCTTTTATAATATCTTCAACCTTCTGTATTTCATTGATTTTTGAAACTGCATTACCAGTAAAAACAAACCCTTCATTAATATTCCCTATTGCTGCATTATATAATGCCTTGGCAATACAATATGGAGCTGTTTTAAAATCACATGTCTTAATACAATGATATTTACATTCATATGGTTTTTTCTCACCTTTATCAACGGCTTCAATAAATTCATTTCTTATTGCTCTTCCTGGTAATCCAACAGGACTTTTTATTATAGCAATATCTTCATCTTTAGCATTTATTATTACTTCTTTAAATTTTATATTAGCATCACATTCTTCAGTAGCAATAAATCTTGTTCCAATTTGAACCGCGTCAGCTCCTAAAGATAAAATTCTCTCAACATCATCTTTAGAATATAAACCACCACCAGCAATAAGAGGTATTTTTTTCCCATAATTATGTTCTAAATTATCTAGAAAATCTTTTAATTTGGGAATATTGTTTTCTAAATTATTTTTTTCTAAAAATAATTCATTGTCTTTATAACCTAAATGTCCTCCAGCTAAAGGTCCTTCAAGAACAAATGCATCAGGAAGATAATTATATTTAGATAACCATCTTTTTACAATAATTTGTGCTGCTTTTAAAGAGGAAACAATTGGAACTAATTTTGTTTTTTTCTTATTATTTAAAAAAGAAGGTAAATTCAAAGGTAAACCAGCACCAGAAAAAATAATATCAATGTTTTCATCAATAGCGGTTTTTACCATATCTCCGTAATTTGTAAGTGCTACCATAATATTAACACCAATAACACCATTAGATTTTTCTTTAGCTTTTCGAATAATTTTTTTTAAACCGTCGATGCTAGCCTCTTTATAATTTTTTAATTCAGAAAAAAAACCAATACCAGCTGTTCCTATAACCCCGATGCCTCCAGCATTAGCAACCGCTGAAGCTAATCCATCTAAAGAAATACCTACAGCCATTCCACCTTGAACTATTGGATACTTGATCTCTAAATTCCCGATTAATAATCTTTTAAAAATAAGTATTCACCCTTTCTTTAAATGACCATCGGTCACTTAATTTTAAAATAAAAAACAATATTATTTTTTTAAAGTTTTTTCCATAAACTCTATATAAAAATCTAAAATTGTTGAAAAATCTTCTGTCCAATTTTCGTACATTTTTTTTCTTAATTCAAATTGCTGTACTATACCAACTGTTTGTAACCATAGCAATAAAGATAATTTATTAATATCAATATCTTTTCTAATTGTTCCGTCATTTATTCCATCTTTAATTGCTAATTTTAAGATATCAAATATTTTTTCACTTTTTTCATAAGAATTAATAACAAAATCTTCACTAGAGTTTAAATCAGCTTTTTCCGATTCATATTTTATTATAAAACTATAATACTCAGGATATTTTCTATAAAATAGTATATATGCTCTTCCCATATTTAAAATTTTATCTAATCCATTTTTAGATATTTTTATACTATTTTTTATCATTTTTTCTAAAATCTTCAACCCTTCATATACTAAAGAAAAAAATAAATCTTTTTTGCTAGAAAAATATAAATATATAGTACCTTTTGCCATCTTTGCCTTTTTAGCAATCTCAATCATAGACGTATTTTCATACCCTTTTTTGTAAAAAATATCCTTTGCAATTTCCATTATATATTTTTTCTTTTTTAGTACTTGATCTTCATTATAATTTTGTCTTGGCATATAATATATCTGACCTCCGGTCATTTTTTTTGATTATAACATTTTTCTTTTTTATTGTCAACTATAAAATAGTATTAATTAACTTTATTACTAAAATATTAAAAATATGCAAACAAATAAGATTTATTAATTTATTTAAAAATAAATAGATATAAAACAATATATGAAACTAGTTGAAATTTTTTCATGAAACATTTTTCATGTTACAATGAAATTGTTTAATATCATATAAGGAGGGTTAATTATGAAATCTTTTTGGAAAAACTGTTTTATTGTATTTATGCTATTGGTTTTAACCGTAACATCATATTCTGAAACATTGAAACGTGAAGAAACATTTTTCTTTGGTGGGGGATTATGGAATGCTCCTTCTAACTGGAATCCGTTAACGCCATGGGCGGCTGTTCCAGGAACAGTAGGGGGGATTTATGAAACATTATTTGCATACGATCCATTAACAAATGAATTTATTCCTTGGTTGGCTGAAAAAGGTTATTGGCAAGATAATACACATTATTATTTAAAATTAAGAGATAATTTAAAATGGACAGATGGAGAAATATTAAATGCAGAAGATGTTATTTATACTTTTGAAATTGCTAAAATGAACACGGGAATTACTTACTCTTCTATATGGAATTGGATGAAAAATATAAAAAAATTGAGTAACACAGAACTTGTTTTTGAATTTTCGGACCCAAGATATCATGAATGGAATTATCAGTTATATCAAATTTCTATAATACCTAAACATATTTGGGAAAAATACCCTATAGATGATGTTGTTACATTAGCAAATGAAAATCCTATTGGTTCTGGTATGTATTTGGCCTATGATAAAACAGATGATAGAATGATTTTCAAAAGAAATGATAATTGGTGGGGTAAAGATATTTTTGGCCTTCCAGCACCAAAATATTTAGTTGAATTAAAAATATTCTCAAATAATGTTGCATTAGGTATGTTGATGAAAGGTGAATTAGATGTAAGTAATTTCTTTTTGCCAGGTGTTCCATCAGTTAAAAATATTTACGGTATAAAAACCTGGTTTAAAGATGCACCCTACATGTTATCAGATAATACCGCATTATTATTTTTAAATACAAGAAAGAAACCAATGGATGATCCTAAATTTAGAAAAGCATTAGCTTATTCAATTAATATTTCTCCTATTATAAGAAGAGTTTTTGAATTTCAGGTGGAAAAAGCAAATCCTTTAGGTTTTTTACCAATTGAATCATGGATGAAGTATTATGATGAAAAGATAGTAGAAGAGTATGGATTTACATATAGTCCGGCTATGGCAAATAAAATTTTAGATGAAGCAGGTTATAAGGATATTGACAATGATGGTTATAGAGAAACGCCTGATGGTAATAAAATTAACTTAACAATTATTGTTCCTTTTGGATGGACAGATTGGATGGAGTCTATAAAAAATATTTCAGCTGATTTTGAAAAAATAGGAATTAAAGCTGAACCTAAATTCCCTGATTATGGAAAATACATGGAAGATATGAATTCGGCAACATTTGATATGTTAATTAATAATTTCAATAGTAATGTTTCATCTACCCCTTGGACATATTTTAATTGGTTATTTGAATCAAATCAAGTAAATAATGAAAAAGAATATGGTGGAAATTGGGGAAGATACGTTAATCAAGAATTATTTGATTTAGTAAATGAATTTAATAGAACAAAAGATGAAGAAAAAGGAAAAGAAATTGCATCTAATATCGAAAAAATATTTTTAGAAGAAATGCCAGTCATTCCTCTTTGGTATAACGGAATGTGGTTCCAAGCAAATGAAAAATATTGGACAAATTATCCTATTGAAGAAACCCCTGTAGCCTGGCCATCATTATGGGGAGGTAGATGGCAAGTTGGAGGAAACATTATGTTATTAAATTTAAAATCTGTAAAATAAAAATATAAAACCGCTCCAGCTCAAAAGAGTTGGAGCATATAAATAAGTAGGAGGATAATAATGGGAAAATATTTAAGAAAAAAAATTTATATATATTTAATAACATTTTTTGTAGCAGTTTCTATTGATTGGGCAATTCCTAGATTTATGCCTGGGGATCCAGTTTCTCTTTTATTATCAAGATTTTCAGGACTTCCTGAAGCAACGGAAAAATTAAATACGTATTTTACTAAAGCGTTTGGTTTAGATCAACCATTGTGGAAGCAATATATTAATTTTTGGATCTCCTTATTTAAAGGAGACTTGGGAGTTAGTGTGTTTTTGTATCCAAAAAGCGTTGTAGAAATAATAAAAGGATCTATAATATATGATATTTTATTATTAGTTCCAGCTATTATATTAAGCTGGATTGTTGGAAATAAATTAGGAGCTCTAGCAGCTATAAATAAAAAAACAGATAATTCTATTATACCAATTTTCTTTTTTTTAACATCTTCACCTTATTTTTGGATGGCTTTATTGATGGCTTGGGTTTTAGGTTTTATAATACCAATTTTTCCGTTATCAGGTGCATATAGTTATACAATAACTCCTTCATTTACATTAGAATTTATTTTGGATTTTTTATATCATTTAGCTTTGCCATTTTTATCATTATTTTTAGTAATGATGGGTGGATGGGCAATAGGTATGAGAAATATGATTATATACGAGATGGGATCAAATTATTCTAAATATATGGAGTCATTAGGGGCATCTGATAAATTAATTAGAAGTTATGCATATAGAAATGCTATTTTACCTCAGGTAACAGGATTAGCTTTGCAATTAGGAACAATAATCTTAGGATCTTTAACGACACAAAGTGTTTTTTCTTATCCAGGTTTGGGTTTTTTATTGCTACAAGCAATACAAAATCAAGATTATTTTTTAATTCAAGGAATTTTTTTAATTATTGTAATAATGGTTTTAGTTGGTAATTTTATTGTAGATATAATATATGTATTTATTGATCCGAGAATAAGATATTCTTATATCGAGGAGGTTTAGAATGAATTTTAAAAAATATGAACATTTTTATTTTGCTTTAAAAAATAAAAAAGTAGTTATAGGGATAATTATATTTGTTTTTTTTCTTCTATTAGGTCTGATAGGGCCTTATTTTGCAAAATATGATCCTTTAGAATATGCTGGGCCAGGATATATGCCGCCAAGTAAAGAATTTTGGCTTGGGACAAATATCTTTGGTCATGATTTATATACACAATTGGTATATGGATTACGTAGCTCTTATTTTGTTGGCTTTTTTGGTGGAACTCTTGCAACGATAATAGGTCTTTTTATTGGTTTTTTATCTGGATATAAAGGTAAATGGGTAGATGAATCTTTAATGATGATAACAAATATAATGTTAGTTATTCCTACTTTAGCTATTTTGATAATAATTTCAGCATATTTATCTTTTAGAGGAATGGTTTTTGAAAGTGTGATTATAGGCTTAACTAATTGGCCTTGGACAGCAAGAGCTATTAGATCATTGACAATGTCTATAAAAAATAAAGATTTTGTAAATTTATCTAGAATTTCTGCATTGCCAACTAGAAAAATAATTTTACAAGATATTGCTTCCAATATGTTTTCATATATATTTATGGTTTATATTCTTCAATTTGGAGGAGCAATTTTATCTGCAGTAACTTTGGATTTTATTGGATTAGGTCCTACAAAAGGAATATCGTTAGGATTAATAATGCAAGTTGCTAGAGACTGGAATGCAATCCAGCTTGGTATGTGGTGGTGGGCTATTATACCTGGTTTAGTTATTACTTTATTAGTAACTTCCTTATATTTCATAAATACAGGTTTAGATGAAGTATTTAATCCTAAATTGCGGGAGATGTGATATTAATGAACAAAGTTTTAGACGTCAAAAATTTAAAAATTTATTATAAAACTCTAAATGGATATGTAAAAGCTATAGATGATGTAACATTTCATATAAATGAAGGGGAAATTTTAGGTATTGCGGGCGAGTCAGGTTGTGGTAAAAGTACATTAGGGAATAGTTTAATATTATTAAAACCACCTATGAATTATATTTCTGGAGAAGCAATTTTAAATGATGTTAATATTATGTCTTTATCAAAAAAAGAAATGAAAAATATTAGATATAAAAATATTTCAATTATTCCTCAATATGCTATGGATGCTTTTAGTCCCACAAAAAAAATAAAAATATTTATTTCTGATTTAGTGAAAGAACATGGAATAGAACCCAATAAAGATTTTTTTAATAAAGTAAAAAAAAGAATGAAATTGGTCAATTTAGATCCAGATATAATAGAAAGGTATTCTGTTGAATTATCAGGAGGTATGAAACAAAGAGTAATTATGGTTATTTCTACCTTATTAGATCCAGATTTATTAATTGCTGATGAAGTAACTTCAGCGTTAGATGTTAGTTCTCAAAGATTTGTATGTAATATGTTAGTTAAATTCAGGGATATGAATATAGTAAAATCTATGATATTTATAACTCATGATGTAGCGGTACTTAATCAAATAGCTGATAGAATTTTAATTATGTATGCAGGAAGAATAGCAGAAATAGGAAAAACAGAAACTATATTATCTAATCCTAAACACCCCTATACCAAAGCTCTAATAAATGCAATACCAAAAAGTAATATTAGAATAAAAGAAAAAAAGTTATCAAGTATTAAAGGAACACCGCCAAATCTTTTAAATATAGAAGAAGGTTGTAGATTTAGATTTAGATGTCCAATATCAAATGAAAAATGTTTAAAAAATCCACCTATTAAAAGTTATGAAGATGGACATCAAGTTGCCTGTTGGAATGTAGGTGAAAATAATGAGTGAAATATATATGGAATTAAAAAATGTAACAAAAGAATTTGGGCAAGATTTTTTTGGAAACAAAAGATTTAAAGCCGTAAATAATGTTTCTTTTAAAATAAAGAAAGGTGAAATAATATCTTTGATTGGAGAAAGTGGGAGCGGGAAAACAACTGTAGGAAAAATGATATTAAGATTATTGAAACCTACATATGGATATATATATTTTTTTAATAAAAATATATGGGAATTAAAAGATATAAAAGAATATTATAGAAATGTACAGGCGATATTTCAAGATCCATTCTCTTCTTTTAATACTTTATTTAAAGTTGATAGGGTTTTTAAAATGATTTTTGATAGATTTTATCCTGAAGAAAAAAATAGAAATGAAAAAATTGAAAAAGTTATAACTCAAGTTGGCATGAATCCTATAAATATTTTAGGAAAATATCCTCATCAATTAAGTGGTGGCCAACTACAAAGGTTATTAATAGCAAGAGCTTTATTGATGAATACAAAGATATTGGTGGCTGATGAGTTGATTAGTATGTTAGATGCTTCTACAAGGATAGATGTCTTAAATTTATTATCAGATATTAGAAGAAACACAGGAATGTCTATTATATTTATTACGCATGATTTATCTTTAGGATATTATTTAAGCGATAAATCTTTAATAATGTATAAAGGAGAAATAGTAGAGCAAGGTGATACGTATAGTGTATATAATAATCCTATTCACCCTTATACAAAAATGATATTAAATTCTGTTCCAGAAATAGATAAAAAATGGGATTCAAATGAGCAGTTTATACCAGAAACAGTTGAAAAAGAAATTGAAAAATTTTATATTAATAATAAAAATTATGATAATAAATACTATGAATTTGAAGAGAATCATATAGTGAAAGTGAGGTAGTATTATGAAAAAAAGCGAATTCCCTCAAGGGTTCAAGTTTGGAACAGCAACAGCATCATATCAAATTGAAGGTGGGATAGAAGAAAGAAGTTTATCGATATGGGATGAATTTTCTCATACCCCAGGTAAAACTAAAAATGGTGATAATGGAGATGTTGCTTGTGATCATTATAATAGATACGAAGAAGATATTGAAATAATGAAAGAAATTGGTGTTAATGCATATAGATTTTCTATTTCATGGCCAAGAGTAATGACTGATGGTATTAAACCAAATGAAAAAGGAATAGATTTTTATCAAAGACTGGTTGACAAATTATTAGAAAATAATATTACACCTTTTATTACATTATATCATTGGGATTTACCATTGTATTTATACAAAGAGAAGAATGGATGGTTAAATCCTGATATAGCAAATTATTTTCAAGATTATGCAGCATTAATGTTTAACAAACTAGGAGATAGAGTTAAACATTGGATAACCTTAAATGAACCTTGGTGTTCTTCATTTTTAGGATATTTTACTGGAGAACATGCACCGGGGCATAGAAATTTTCAAGAGTCATTTTATGTAGCTCATAATTTATTAAGATCACACGGTAAAGCTGTTATTGTATTTAGAGAAACAGTAAAAGATGGAAAAATAGGTATTACAAATGTAGTAAGTAAAATTGAACCGGTATCAAATGATGAAAAAGATATACAAGCTGCAAATCTAGTTGATCAATATATAAATGGATGGTATCATGATCCAATAATATTTGGGAAATATCCAGAAGAAGCAGTTATTTCATTACAAAATATGAAAATAGACATACCAAAAAATGATTTTGATATTATATCTCAAAAAATAGACTTTTTTGGAGTAAATTATTATTCCAGACAATTGATAGCATATGATGAAAATCATTCATTGAAATTTAAGCATGTTGAAGGTAATTTACCAAAAACAGAAATGGGTTGGGAAATATATCCAAAGGGATTATACG
>NZ_LNGH01000043.1 GCF_011057715.1 Marinitoga sp. 38H-ov | reverse complement strand
AGGCGGAGCACCTTTTGATCCAGGAGCAAAAAAAGATATATTACCTCATACAAAAAAATATGTATATGGAGTTTTAGAATATGTTTTAGTTGAAGTAAGTGCTGAAAAAATAAGAGTAGTAGTTAAAGGGGTTGGAGAATCAAAAGATTTTGATGTTAGAAAAGCTAAAAAAATAGATAGAATGTTGGATTATATAGAGATACCTTTGAATAAAGGTTATTAAAATAATTTAAAAATAGATACATTGATATTTAACATAAACTGTATATAATATTTACGGTTTGGGGTCGTGGCGCAGCTGGGAGCGCGCTACCATGGCACGGTAGAGGTCGTGGGTTCAAGTCCCATCGACTCCACCATAAAAAAATAGCCTTGGTTCAAGGCTATTTTTTATTTGTTGCATATAATACAATTAAACATAATTATTTTCAATTAAAAATTCTTCGAATTTAAATAAACTTTCTCTAAAGTTTTTTCTTCCAAATCCAATTCTGAAGTAATTTCCAGGGTAATCATATATATTTGCAGGTAATAATAATACACCTTTGTTTTGTACTAACTTTTCACAGAAATCCTCAATTTTTTCATCTATATTTATTTTTACAAATGCTATAGGACCTGCCATTTGTCTATAAAACTCAAATAAAGAATTATATTTATTAAAAAAGTCTTCGGCAATAGATAAATTTTCTAATATTATTTCTTTATTTCTATTTAAAATTTCATCACTATGCTTTAAAGCTATTTTGGCTAGAAATTCTGATGTTGCTGAATTACATATAGTTGTGTAATGTTTCATTTTTATTAATTTTTCTATTAAATTATTATCTTGAGTTGCTAACCAACCTATTCTTAATCCTGCTAAACCGTAGGATTTAGACATAACACCTAATGAAATGCCTTTTTCGTATAAATCAGCCAACCATGGTCTTGTTATTCCATCTAATTCTAATCCTTTATATACTTCATCGCAAAATATATATGTATTATTTTTTCTACTAATTTCTATAATTTCTTCATATTCTTCTTTCTTAAAAGCATAACCAGTTGGGTTATTTGGACTGTTTAAAACTATTAATTTAGTATTTGGTTTAATTAATTTTTTTAAATCATTTATATCAAAATACCAACCTTTATCATTTTTTTTGACATTCCAGTATGAAATTTCACATCCTAAAGAATTTGCTACTTCATATAGTGACTGATATATAGGAAATTGAGATATTATATGATCACCTTTTTCTAATAGTACATTCATAAAATTAAATATAGGTTCTTGTGCTCCAGAATGAACAACTATATTATTTTCAGGGATAGTATCATATAAACTAGAAATAATCTTTCTTAACTCTGGATCACCTTGTACTTCTGTATAACCTAACCAAAGATCAAATAGTTCTTTGCTTTTTTCTTCACTTTCATAATTTAATAATTGAGCTAATTTCATCGATTCACAATCAGATTGAGTTAATAAATAAGGTGCTGTAAATTCGTACTTACCAAAATAAACCTCTAATTTAAAATCTTTTAATTTCATATCATTCCTCCTCAAAAAAATATATTTTACCATACACAAAATTTTATCATAAAAATTATTAAAAAGTAAATATTTCAATATATGATAAAACTGAAACTAAATCATATTTGTTTAGAGGTGAAATTATGAAAAAATTTATTGTTGAAAATGATTTTTGGAACTTGTTTCCTAAAGCAAAAATAGGAGTAGTTGTTTGTAAAGGAATAGATAACACCATTAAAAATGAAGAAAAATTTAAGAAAATGATTTTAGAAGCAGAAAAGAAAGCATTGGAATGTTTAAAAAATCCAGAATTTAGTAGTAATGAAGTTATTAGAATTTGGAGAGAAACTTTTCGAAAGTTTAAAACCAAAAAAGGTGCTAGATCATCTATAGAATCTTTATTAAAGAGAGTGTATAAAGGTAATCATTTAAATAATATTAATCCTTTAGTTGATATTTATAACAGTATTTCGTTGAAATATCTATTGCCTTGTGGTGGCGAGGACATTGATAAGATTTCAGGTGATATAATATTAACTAAAGCAGTTGGTGATGAATTTTTTGTTGCATTAGGTGAAGATAAAAATGAACCGCCATATGAAGGAGAATTGATATATAAGGATAATAATGGAGCCATTTGTAGATGTTTAAATTGGCGTGAATCAGTAAGAACTATGCTTACTGAAAATACTAAGAATGCGGTTTTGTGTATGGAATTAGTTGATGAAAATAGGGGAAAGGAATTTGAAATTGCTTTAGAAGAATTATCTAAAAAAGTAATGGAGAATTTAGGTGGTGCTTGTAAAGTTTCAATTTTGGATATAAATAATAAAGAAATAATATTAGATTGAAAATATTAACTCCATCCTTTTAGGATGGAGTTAATAAATTATTCTAATTCAATAATTAATTCATGAATTTTGTCTTTATCCAAAGATTCCAATAAACTTCTTTTGATTTTTATTTTATTACCTAAGATTTCTGATTCTATTTTTCTTCCGTTTAAAGAAACAGAAGATATATTATATTTTCCATAGTTTAGTCTATTTTTATTTGAATAAATAATATTAAATGTTCTATCAGCGAATAAAGTTTTCACTGAAGCAATACCTTTACAATCAAATTGCTTGTCTAATAATTTTGGTTCAAGTAATAAATCTCCTAAATCTCCTTTAACTCCAAACATTTCTGTTAATACAGTTAATAATAACCAACTTGCAGAACCAGTTAAATAATGATACATTCCGCGTCCTTTTTCATTAATATATTCTGGAATACCTGGATATATTCTGCTAACTTCAAAATTCTTTATGTGATTATATAATGTATTTATAACGTCAAAACCATCTTCAACAAAACCTCTTTTATACAAAGCATTTGAAAACATAACAGCCATATGACTAAACATAGCTCCATTTTCCTTATGCCCAAAAGCAAACCCGAATAATCTTCCTAAATCTAATTTTACTTCATGGAAATTAGTGTTTAATCTATAACCACCAACTTTTTCATCTTTTAAATATTTTTTTGCTGATAATAGTATTTTTTCAACTTGATCATTTGTAGCTATATTACCCATTATTGTAAATACTTGACCAGTTAAAGTCATGCGTACCCCTTTAGGATTATCGCCTTCAACTATATTCCCATGATCATCATAATATCCATTAAACCATTCATACCCTTCATTATTTCTAATCCATTCATTTTTTCTAATATGATTTACAATCCAATTTCCTTTTCTTTCCAAATCGGAAATTAAATAATCAATTTTTATCTTTGTTTTATTTCCTGAAACAAAACTTTTTACTTTATTATAGTATTCATTTAGTAATTTATTTTTTTCTTCAGGTGAATTATAATCCACTTTATTATCTAATAACATTAATATTTCTTCAGTAATCTCCAATTCTTCTATTTTTAAAGATTTTAATAATTTAGCAAGTTCTAATAAATTCCATCCATATAATGCAGTGAAAGCTACACTTTCGCCATTATTTCTAGCCATGTCTAATCCATCATTCCAGTCAGCACCTTCAAGTTTTATGTTGTTGTGCATTCCTACATTAAAAAATGGCGTAAGATGTTGAATTAGTATATGTTCTAATATAGAAGATGAATGTATTTTATTATCTCTAGTTTTAAGTTTATTACCTTTTTCTATTGTCCAATTTGGGTCAAAATCTGTGCATCTATTTGCTAATCTATCTTTAAAATATGTTTGAGATTCTAATAAAAAATTCAAATCTCCAGTTAAGTCTATATATAATTTAGTAGTTAAAAAAGGCCAAGCACCATGGTCCATCCACATTCTTGCAATGTTATTTCTATCAGCTATAAACTCACCAGGATTTGATCCGATAATTGTTGCATTACTTCCATCAATTCTTACTCCGGCATAATTATTGTATAACAATTTTCGCACGTTATCTGGTTCCATCATTAAAAGAGCTAATAAGTCTTGCCACAAATCTCTCCAACCTCTTCCGCCTCTTCCGTAATCATGATGAGGTAAAAAAGAATTTCCAAATAATCTTCTTAATATAGGTTGTATATTTATCCATTTCATCCATTTATTAAATTCATCATCGCTAGTTTTGAATTCTGGGTTGCTTATTTTATTCTCCCAATATTTTTTATTTTCTTCTAATGCATTTTTTACTTTTTCTTTTGAACCAAATTTTTCTAATAATATATTATTTTCTAATTCGTCTTCACTAATTGACATTAAAATGATATATGTTTTAGACTCATTTGGTTTGAGGTCAATATCTTTAAATCTAATAGCTCCTATAGCTTCATAACCTTCAAAATAATTTCCTGATTTAGCAAATTTTTTATTAGAAAATATGGCTTCAGGAGTTTCAAAACTTCCTCCTTCTCCTATAAATTCTTCAACTTCAGGGAGAAAACCTATAGGTTTTTCGCCATTTTCTTCGAAGCCTAAAACAGAATATAATACATTATTAATTTTATGTCCTCTTTCATCGAAAGAAAGTGTAGGTTTTACTAGAACACCATAATCATTTGTTCTTATTCTGTGCAATAACGAAGTAACATGTCTGTGATCTCTTAAATTATCAGCTGATCTTCCATATATAGGAATTGCAGCGGTAGGCGTGATTTGCATAACTTGGTTAGAAGTATTTGTTATTGTTACTTCCATTATTTCAACTTTATGTTCTACAGGAACAAAGTTTATAATTTCAGCCTTAACACCTAAAACTTTATTTTTTCTAATAATTTTATGCCATAAGAATCCTGCTTCTAAAGTTACATCATCTTTTTTATCGCTGTAAAAGTTAGCCAATTGCATAGGTGAATTTCCACTAATTGACCAAACATCTTTTTTGTTTATATATATCCAAAAATTCCTAGTACTTTTTGTGTTATGTAAATCTTCTGCTGATACAGGAAGTAGTAAAAAAGAATTTTGTCCTGATTTCAAATCACCATTTAGTGTTGGAGTTATAGAAGACATCATTCCAGCTTCGTTTACTAATGGAAAATAAAGATAACTAGTTTTATCTGGGTTTTCTAAAACAAAATCAGCATTTTCTGAAACAAATTTCCATCTCATAATAATCCTCCTTTTAAAAAATAACAGATATTATAAATTATATCATAATTTCTAAGCTATTAAAATTATGAAAATTGTTACATAAGAATATTTTGTTAAAATTTTGATAAAAATTTGTGAGGTTTTTTATTTTGGATTTTTCAAAAAAATAAAATAAATTATTAATAATACTTTAATACATATCATATGTTAAATTACAATAAAATGCTATATTAATAATATTTGGGTTTTTAAAATTTTATGTTATAATCTTATGGAGGGATAATATGAACAGGAAAGTATTTGTGTTTGATTTAGATGGAACATTATTAAATTCTAAAGAGCAAATGACTGAAAGAACAATTAATGCAATAAAAAAAATATATGAAAAAGGTTCGTTTATTATTATAGCAAGTGGAAGAATGTATAAATCAACCAAAATTGTTATAAATAAATATTTACCTTTTTTAAATGAAATACCAATTGTCTCATATAATGGTGCTTATGTAGTATCGCATAGTGGAGAAGTTGTTTTTGAATCTGATATTGATAAAAAACTAGCAATTGATATTATTAAAGAAGCAAAAAAAGAAAAAATTCATGTTCAAACATATATAAATGATGATTTAATTGCTGATGATGATGATAATGAAATTAAAGGTTACGCTAAACATTCTGGAGTTGATTATAAAATAGTGAATGATTTGCAAGATTATATTTTAAAAAACAAAAATGGACCTACAAAAATATTAACAATTTCTGATGAAAAAAGATTAGATGTTTTTCAAAAGAATATGCAGGTTAAATATAATAATGAATTAAATATAGTAAGGTCATTTAATATATATTTAGACTTTTTAAACAAAGATTCTTCTAAAGGTATTGCGTTAAAAAAATTATCTAATATATATAATTTTGATTTAAAAAATGCATATGTTTTTGGAGATAGCGAAAATGATATATCTATGTTATCACTTTCAAATAATTCTTATGCAATGGGAAATGCATCTAATCATGTAAAAGAATCAGCAAATTATATTGCTCCATCAACTGATGAAGAGGGGGTAGCTTCAATAATTGAAAAGATTTTATCTAGTGATTTTAATAATTAATATATTTTTGTATTCTTTTGGAGAAAAAATTCCAATATTTAAAGAAAATAATTTTCTCGGATATTTAAATACATCATTGAACGAATCTCTTAATGAAGAGATAATAAATGGTTATTGGCTTGATTTAAAAGAAATAGATAGTGAATTAAATTATTTTGTTTTAGGTACTTTAAATTCATATGACTTAATTTTTGAATTTAGTAGGGAATTAGGATCTCAATTAAAAGAAAAAGGATATGATTTTATTGTTTTTGGAAATTTAAAAACATTGAAAAAGGGAAATGAAGATTTTTTAAGCTATATTTCAAGTTCTCCATTTATTGCATCACAGGTAATTTTTATTATGCTAAGGGGATTTGAAACTTCTGGTATTTTTCCTATAGTTTATTTAGGAGAAGATTTTGATGAAAATATAAAAAAATCTCTTGACCAAAAAGCGGGAAAAATTTTTTATTTATCTTCAATAAAGTATACATCCTATATGTTTTATGATAAAATTACTAATAAGATTATTTTAAATGAAAGTCTTAATCCTAAATTATTTTGGGATTTACCAAAAAATGGAAATATTAATGATATAATAAATAAGATTTATAATAATTCAATTGTTATTACAGGTTGGTTAGGAGAAAATTATAAACTGTATTATAGAGATTTGCCGCAAAATAGTAAAGAGAAGAGTATTATCTACTTTTCAAAAAAAGTCGAATATATAATAAGGGATTTTATCGAAAAAAATATTAATATAGTTTCAGGTAAAAAAAATTGGGATTGGTAGGAGGAGAAAAATGGAAAATGAAATTAAGGTAAAACAATTATTAGAAGAGAATAATAAATTGAAGGAAGAGTTAGAAAAAACACATAAACTACTTGAAGAATACAATGAGTTAACTAAAGAAGAAATAAATGCGTATAAAGATTTTGTAGAAGGGTTTGTTGATAGAAGATATATCGATTCTTCTACAAGAGTTTATTCGAGAGATTTTTTTGATAAGATATTCTTCTTATTATTAGAAACTGCATTTGAAAAAGGCAATAATTATGGTTTAATTATTGTAAAAATACCTGAATTAGAAAATTTGAAATTTGAAGGTGAAGCTCATAAAAGTCCTGAAATGGAAATTGGTAGAGTATTAAGAAATAATGTAAGATTACCATTAGATATTATCATGAGATATTCAAAAACTACATTTGCAATTGTAATACCTGATATAACAGAAGTAGAATTAGGTAAAATTTCCGAAAGAATTATATATCAATTAAAGAATTTTGTAAGTAATCCTGAAGAAATAGATTTTTATACATTTTATTTACCAAAGGATTTAACAACTACTAAAGATATACTAAACTATTTTGCCTGATATAGATTGGAGGAAAAATTATGGAAAATAGATTGGAGATTGAAAGTATGGGAAAAATAAAAGTTTCTGGACCTCAATATGCTTCCGGTGAAATTACAATATCAGGCTCTAAAAATTCTGCTTTACCTATATTAGCAGCTACATTATTGACGGATGACGATATAATTTTGCATAATATTCCTAATTTAGCAGATGTAAATACTATGATAGAAATATTAGAAAATGCTGGGAAAAAGGTGTATTGGAAAGGGTCATCCTTAGTTATTAAAGGGTGTACAGATATTAACTCGGTTTTACCATATGCTCCAGTAAGGAGAATGAGGGCATCTTTTAATGTTCTTGGGCCTCTAACAATTAGAAAAGGTTTTGCTAAAGTAGCTTTACCAGGAGGTTGTTCAATAGGGGTAAGGCCAGTTAATTTTCATTTAGAAGGTTTAAAGAAAATGGGGATTGAGTCACAAATTGAACATGGCTTTGCTAATACCAAATTAGGTAAATCACCTGAAAAAATACATATATCTTTACCTTTTCCAAGTGTTGGGGCAACTGAACATCTAATATCAACTGCTGTATTGTTGGAAAATAGAGAAACAATATTAACTAATTGTGCTCAAGAGCCAGAGATTGTTGATTTATGTGATTTTTTAATATCGATGGGAGCAAAAATTGAAGGTCAAGGAACTTCTAATATAAAAATATATGGTGTAAAGAAATTATATGGTACAGAATATACAATTATTCCTGATAGGATAGAAGCGGGAACTTATGCCATTTTAGGGGCTATTTTAGGCGGTAAAGTTGTATTGAAAAATGTTATTGAAGATCATATTTTTTCATTATTAGATATATTTGAAAAAATTGGTATAAGATATAAAATGGAAAATGATATTTTAACTATTGAAGGTATTTCTAAATTAGAATTATCACCGGTAGATGTTGAAACGGCAACGTTTCCTGGGTTTCCTACAGATTTACAACCTCAGTTGATGGTTTTATTAAGTTTAATACCTGGTAGATCATCAATTACGGAAAATGTTTTTAAAACAAGATTTAATCATGTTGATGAATTAAATCGTATGGGAGCTAAAATATTTGTTGAAAGTAATACAGCTATTATCACAGGTGTGACAAAACTTTCTGGCGCCCCATTGGAAGCAACAGATTTAAGAGCATCTGCAGCATTATTAATAGCTGCTTTATCAGCAGAAGGGGAAACAATGATAAATAATGTTGATCATATATTTAGAGGGTACGAAAAATTATTTGAAAAATTAGAGAATTTAGGACTAAAAATAGAATATTATGAATAAATGAGCTACGGCTCATTTATTTTTTTAATTTTATTAAAATATAAGAATAACTGTTTATTTAATAATTTTTGTTCAATAATTAACATAAATAGTGCATAATTGACATTGAAAAAAATTTCATAATAGAGTAAAATTATATAGATATTAAATTTGGAGGGATATAATGATATCAAAAATAGTAAAAAGCATACAACCATCAATAACGTTAGAATTAAATGCAAAAGCGATTGAAATGGAAAAACAAGGATTTGATGTTATTAAATTAACAGCCGGAGAACCGGATTTTATTACCCCTAAAGAAATAATAGAAAATGCTTATAAGGCTATGCTAGAAGGAAAGACTAAATATACAAATTCCGCTGGGATATTAGAGTTAAGAGAAAAAATTGCTGAATTTACTAATATTTCTAGAAAAACAAATTATAATGCTGAAAATATAGTTGTATCAAATGGAGGAAAACAAGCTTTATACAATGTATTGTTAGCTATATTAAATCCTGGTGATGAAGTAATAGTTCTTGATCCATCTTGGATTAGTTATGAAGCTCAAATTAAACTTGCAAGAGGTATTCCAATACATGTTCCATTAAAATTCAAAAATAATTTTATTCCAAAAGCAAGTGACATTGAACCATATATAAGTGAGAAAACTAAAGCGATTATAATTAACTCACCTAATAACCCTACAGGTGCAGTTTACCCTAAAGAAACATTTTTGGAAATTAGCGAATTGATAAAAGATAAAAATATTTATTTAATAAGTGATGAGGTATATGAAAAATTAGTATTTGAAGGAGAGTTTTTTTCTCCAGCTGAAATAGAGAATTTAAGAGAAAAAACAATAATAATAAATGCTTTTTCAAAAACATGGTCAATGACAGGTTGGAGGGTAGGATATTCTGTAGCTCCATTAAATATAACTAAAGAAATTAAAAAGATTCAAAGTCATATTACATCAAATATAAATACACCTGCACAATATGGTGCATTGTCCGCTTTTGATGTAAATATAGATTATTACATAAATAAATTTAATGAAAGAAGGAAATATGTTTTAGATAGAATAAAAGAAACAGATTTAGAGTATGTATATCCATATGGTGCATTTTATTTGTTTATCAATATATCAAAATATGATAATGATGATATGAATTTTGCAAATCAATTATTAAATACTAAAAGATTGGCAGTAATTCCTGGTAGCGGTTTTGGCGCAAAAGGATTTATTAGAATTTCTTATGCAAATTCAATAGAAATTTTAGAAAATGGTTTAAATAGATTATTTGAATATATAAAAGAATTATAAATTTTTCCAAAATGTTTGAACTCCAAAAATGAAACAATTAAAAAACGCCCCCGAAAGTGATAAAATAAAAGTAAGGGGTGTTTTTTTTATGAATGAATTTTTAACATTTTTGATATAATTATAATATAAGTTAAAGAGGTGAAGATATGAAAGTTGATTTAATAACAGCAGAAATTGGAAGTACTACAACTATTGTAACTGTTTTTGATAAAATAGATACAAAAAAACCTATTATTTTGGCTCAAGGGGAACATTATACAACAATTAATGAGGGAGATATTACCATAGGCATTGAAAAAGCTTTAAAAGTTATTGAAGAAAAATTAAATGAAAAAATTAGTTGGGAAAAATTTTTAGCTACTTCATCAGCAGCAGGCGGATTAAAAATGACAGTTCATGGTTTGGTGTATGATATGACAGTTAAAGCGTCAAGAGAAGCTGCTCTAGGTGCGGGTGGAGTTATTAAATATGTTACTGCAGGAAAGATGAGAAATTCACATATAAAAAAAATACTCGAAATAAAACCTAATGTTATTTTCTTAGCAGGTGGAGTTGATTATGGAGAAGAAGAAACTGTTTTACATAATGCTGAATTATTGAGTGATATACCTTTGAATGTTCCTATAATATATGCTGGTAACGTTGCTGTAGTTGATGAAATAAAAGAAATATTATCAAATAAAAAATTATATATAACAGAGAATGTTTACCCAAAAGTTGATCAGTTAAATGTTGAACCAGCAAGAAAAGTAATCCAAGAAGTTTTTGCAGAACATATAATACATGCTCCTGGAATGGAAAAAATAGAAGAATATGTAGATGAAAATATAATTCCAACACCTGCAGCGGTGATGAGAACAACACAATTATTAAGTGAGTTATATGAAGATGTATTAACAGTAGATATAGGAGGAGCTACTACAGACGTTGATTCAGTTACAGAGGGAGATCCAGAGGTTCAAAGTATAATGATAAGTCCTGAACCAGTTGCTAAAAGGACAGTAGAAGGAGATATGGGAGTATTTGTAAATGCTCATACAGTAATAGAATTAATAGGTGAAAAAGTATTAAGAGGGAAATTTCAAAATTTTGATGAATTAGTAAAAGAAATATCTCCATATCCAAAATCCGATGAAAATGAAAAATTTATGGCATCTTTAGCAGAATATTGTTTTGTTGAAGGAATTAGAAGACATGCTGGAAAGAAAAAACACATTTTTACTCCTTTAGGAAGAAAATCTATTGCACAAGGAAAGGATTTAACTGCAATAAAATATATTTTTGGAACTGGAGGAGTATTAACAAGATCTAAGTTTAATAGGAAAATATTAACTTCTATTAATGGGGTCCATAAAAAATATCCAAATGAATTATTGCCAAAAAATATCAAAAAAATAGGTTTTGATAAAAACTATATTTTTGCGCCTATTGGAGTTATTTCAACTGTAGATAAAGAAATAGCTATGAATATTTTAAAGGAAGATTTAGAATTTTTTGAAATATGATTTACATATTATTATGGGGGGAGATATATGAAAAAAATAATATTTTTATCTTTTTTGCTCTTTTTCAATTTAATAATATTCAGCGAAAGAATATATTTAACAAATGAGAAGATTTTAGAAGGTAATATAATATCTTTAGAAGATGATATGTATATTTTAAAAAATGGAAATGATATAATTAAAATTCCTAAAAAATTAATTGTAAAAATAGAATTATTAAAAGAAAAATATGAAATTTCCTATGATGCATCTAATTTATATAATGAATGGAAAATAGGTGGAAGACGTGAAAATGGTAATTTGATTTATTTAGACAATATTGATAATGAAAATTGGTTAAGAATTCACAAAGATGGATTTTCTGAAAATAATTTATATAAAGATTTTGAATTAATTTATTTAAATAATACAAAGATTTATATATCATCAGAAATAATGGGATTTACTACAAAAACTTCAAATATATCTAGAATAGAATATTCGATTGCTGGTATTATATTTATTTTATTGGATAAAGATAAAAAAGAAATAAATAGAATTGCATATGCTTGGGGAAGTGATGAATATCCTTTTTCTAAACATAATTGGATAAATAGACTATATGCTTCAGTGTATAAGCCGTTTGAATTAAAATTTAATGTTAAAGATATTTCGAAAAATAAAGAAGCTAAATATTTACGAATAGTACTATGGACATATTGTAGTTCTAACAAAAATAATTTATCTGCAGATTTATGGATAAAGAATTTAAAGTTAGTTATGACTTATAAAAACAACTGAGGCAACCCTCAGTTGTTTTTTAAAAATTCTTATACCACAAAGCGCTATCTTTCAAATACCTCTTAAGAGTAGTATAATCAACATAAACTAAACCAAATCTTTTAGAATAACCATGAGCCCATTCAAAATTATCCATTAATGACCATATAAAATATCCTCTTAAATCCACTCCATCATTAATAGCTTTCAATGCTGCTTCAAAATGGTCGTTTAAATATTTAATCCTATAATCATCATGCACTCTACCATTTATCAATTTATCAGGTCCTGCCATTCCATTTTCTGTTATATATAACGGTAATTTATATTTATTATTAAACTCTATCAATTTATCGTATAATCCTTTTGGATATATTTCCCAACCCATTTCAGTTTTTGGTAAATTACCTTCAACATGCTTAAATTTCAATGAATGATTTTCATCATATGCTATCAATTGTCTGGAATAATAATTTACTCCAAAAAAGTCTATTTTTTGAGATATAATATCAAAATCATTTTTTGGTATGTCTATTTTCATATTTTGTAATGAAATAACTGCTTCTTCTGGATATTTCCCAAATATTATTGGATCATGATACCATCCATTTATATATTGATCA
>NZ_LNGH01000042.1 GCF_011057715.1 Marinitoga sp. 38H-ov | reverse complement strand
TACAGAAAAAAAGAAAGTTATATAGAATTGATAATGAAATGAAAAATATAAGCCTGGGCTATATTTCTGAAAAAATGGGGATAATATATTTAATTAATGGAAAAGAAATAAAAAAATATAATTTATATACCGGTAAACACATAAAAACAATGGATTATAATAAATATATATCTACAATAAAAGAAATAAATGGAAATATAACATATGGGACAACAGATGGAAACATAATAACGGAAAATAAAATTATAAAAATATCAGATGAACCTATCAGAAAAATTGTTGAAACAGAAGAATATATAATAATCCTTTCTGGAATGGATGAATTAAGTATATTGGAAAAAAACACTTTAAAAATTATAAAAAATATTAATAATAATGAATATATACATGATATATCAACAAATAAAAAAATACAAGCATTATATATATTATATGGAAAAGGAATAATTCGAAAAATAAATTTAAAAGATTTTAAAGTAGAATATGAAAAAAATGCAGGATTTGATCCTATGAAAAACAAAGTAATTTTGACAGAAAAGTATCTCATAAAAAGTGATGATGATTATATAAATTTCTATCTTTTAGAAGATGACGAAAAATTAAAAAGAAGAGAAGTTGATTATAAAAGCATAAATTTAAAAGAATATAAAAAATATGAAGAAAATATAAAATATTATAATATCCAAAATGGATATGAAATAATAGAAAATGAATATGCAGAATTAACAATAAAAAAAGAAGGACAAATAATTTTTAAAAAAGAGTTAGAAGATTATCTGTCAAAAATAAAAATAATAAAAGATAAAATATTTATTTCATGTGGAAATGGAGCAATTGAACTATATAATATAAAAACAGGAAAATTATTATATAAAGATAAAAAAATACAAAAAATAGCGGATTTTGATGGAGAATACATATATTACGGGAATAAAAATTATGAAATAGTAAAATACGATTATAAAGCCAAAAAAGAAATAAAAAAGTATACAGGTCATTATGGAATAGTACAGGCAATAAAATTATCAAATGATAACAAATACATAATATCATATAATGGGTTAAGTGGAAGTATAAACTCAAAACCAGGAAATAGAATATTAATACACAGTTTGCAAAAAGAAGCGTATATAAGGTCGATAACAATATTAAATCCAATAAAAGAAGTAATTATCTTAAAAAATGATTATCAAATATTAATTGAAGATATAAAATCAAACATATTTATATACAATATATTAAATGGAAAATTAGAAAATATAATAATACATCCATTAAAAGAAATAAAAACAATGGATATAAGTAAAAATGAATTGATAATAACAGATGGAAAAAGAATAATGATATATAATATAGAAAATACTGAACTGATAAAATCATATTTCTCAAAGTATAACATAGACAATATAAAATATATAGGAGATAATAAAATAACAGTTATCAGGGATAATATAATTTAAA
>NZ_LNGH01000041.1:829-11934 GCF_011057715.1 Marinitoga sp. 38H-ov | reverse complement strand
TATTTGTTTTACTCTTTTTTATTCTAAATACTCTCTATTTTAATTCTTTATTAATTTTTATTGTTTTTTTATTTTCCTCTTGACTTAATACCGGAGACTTATAATATTTTATTTCCTTAATATTACTTAATACTTCTCCATCTTTTAATTTTATTTCCAAATCAATATTTTTATCTAAATTATATACGCTATCAATTATTTTTGAATTTTGTACCAGTACAGCTCCGCGACTTAAAAAAGAACTAAAAGGACTATTTTGAGTAATTTTGATATATAAATCATTTAAATTTTGTAAAGAATTAAACTCTAATAAATTGTAATTATTTTTTAAGTTATCTTCAATAGTATCAATTTTTTTGTTTTCTTCAGATATTTTATTTATAATATATTGGGATATAAAATCAAAAAATTTAAATTCTTTATTCAAAATATATTCTTTAGAATCAAGTAATTCGGTTGCTTTATATAATGATTTATAATAATTAAATATATTATTATTTTCTTTTTGAAAATATTGTTCAATTAACGAGCTTATACTATTTAATATATTATTTGTATATATTTCAGCATATGAGAAATTATTATTTATAATATAAACTAGATTTTGAAATGAATCATTTATAGCGTTATTAAAAGTTTCAATTTGATTAACTATTGCTCTTGCTACCTCTGTTGGGGTTGAAAAACGCATAAAAGAAACAAAGTCTGGAATTGTAATATCTTGTTCATGTCCTATTCCTGTTAAAACAGGAATTTTATTTCTAGAAACCCATGCAATATTTTTAGCTAGATGATAATCATCAAAATACATTAAATCTGATTGAGCACCGCCGCCTCTAATTAGAACGATAATATCATAATCAATTTTTGATTCAATTATTAATTTCAGAGCTTTACTAACCCCAATAGGAACTTCTACTCCTTGCATCGGAGATTGGTATAAATGTATAACAGGAGTGTTTTTTAATTTATTGATGTTTTTTATAAAATCACCATATCCAGCAGCTGTTTCTGAAGAAATAACTGCAATTTTTCTTATAGGTTCTAAATATTCAAGTTTATTTTCAACGGTTCTTAATAATCCTTCTAATTTTAATTTATTTAAAATTTCTTTTTTTCGTTTTTCTAATTTTGAATCTCCCAGAGGTAATAGTGATTTTAATGTTATGGCAATACTAGAAGATGAAGGCCAAAAAGATATTTTTCCTAAAATCTTCCAACTTTTATTTTCTAATTCTTTTTCATTTTTTAATCCCAAATTATTTAAAAGAGTTTTTATATAATATCTTGATAAAAAAATATTTATTTTATAAGTTTTCCCATTTTTATTTCTTTGAGATACTTCAATAAATAGATCTCCATTACTACTCTTTTTTGCTTTAGAAATGTCACCTATAAATTCTACTGGTTCATCAAATAATTTTGTTTTTTCAAGTTCAATAGATATCCATTCTAATAAATCTAATAAATCATTAAAGCTTTTCATTTACATTATCTCTCCCTGATAATACAACGGTAATTTCACCCATTACTTTTTTATCAGAAAAATATTTTATAGCTTCTAATACCTTTCCTCTAAATAATTCTTGATGTAGTTTTGTCATTTCTCTTGCAATAAAAATCTCCCTATTACCAATTATTTCTAATATTTCTTTTAAAGTGTTAGTTAATCTTTGCGGAGATTCAAAAAATACAAATAAAATATCTAATTCTTTTATGCTTCTTAATACTCTTCTTTTATTTTTACCTCTAGGCAAAAAACCGTGAAACATGTATTTTGATCCAGGAAATCCACTTAAAGCTATAGCAGATGCAGGAGCATTAGGTCCAGGAATAATATCTAATTCTATACCTTCTTGCCAGCATTTATTTATTAGTTGATAACCAGGATCTGAGATAACTGGCATTCCTGCATCACTAACAAGAGAACAGATGTTTTTTTCTTTAACAATATTTATTGCAGTATTTAAGACTTTATTTGCATTGTATTCACTAAATGTGAATAGTTCTTTTTTTCCAATATCTAAACTATTTAATAATTTTATAGTAACTCTTTTATCTTCAACAAATATAACATCAGATTCTTTTAAAGTTTCAACAGCTCTTAAAGAAATATCTTTTAAATTTCCTATTGGAGTTCCGATAATAAATAGTTTGCCCATAATCTCACCTCACAAAAAAATAACCCGCATTTGCGGGCTTTGGTGCCGGGGACGGGATTTGAACCCGCATAGGAAACCCTATATGATTCTGAGTCATACGCGTCTGCCAATTCCGCCACCCCGGCTATTCTTCAAATTCGTATATATTCTTATTATTAGATACAATATCATAAGTTAAAGATTTAAGAGAAATTGTGAAATCAACATTTTCAACAGAAATATCTTCAGGTGTTTTTAAAGTAGTAGGAGTAAAATTTAAAATTCCTTTTATTCCAGTTTCTATTAATTTATCTGTAACTTGTTGAGCAACGCTTGCAGGAACAGTTAAAATAGCTATTTCTATATTCTTTTCTATACAAATTTTCTTTAAATCATCCATATCATATACAATTATACCAGCAGCTACTTGCATTCCAATTTTTGATTTGTTTTTGTCAAAAGCAGCTTTAATTATAAACCCATTTTTTTCTAATCCAGTATAATTAGCAATAGCCGATCCTAAATTACCTACTCCTACAACAGCAACATTCCATTTTTTATTAAGACCTAATATAGTTTTTATAGATTCCATTAATTTATTAATATCATATCCTACTCCACGCTTTCCAAATTCACCAAAATAAGATAAATCTTTTCTTATTTGGCTAGCTTTTATTTCTAAAGATTCTGCTAATTCTTTTGAAGAAGTTTTTTGAATACCTTGTGATTTTTTGTTTTCTAAACATCTGTAATACATTGCAAGTCTTTTGATAGTAGGTTTAGGAATTTTAACATTTTTCATAATTTACCCCCAATCAATTATTTAATAACTATATTAAGTAATTTTCCTTTAATTAGAATTACTTTTTTAATATCTGCTCCTTTAATATATTTTTGAATTTTTTCATCATCAAATGCGATTTTTTTAATTTCATCTTCGGATAAATTTGCATCAACAATAATTTTAGATCTTACTTTACCATTTATTTGGATTACTATTTCTATTTCATCTACTTTTAAAGCATTTTCGTCTACTTTTGGCCATTCTGCATCTAATACAAATGTTTTATAACCCATCATATGCCATAGTTCTTCAGAAACGTGTGGAGCGAAAGGGGATAATAAAATAATAAAATCATATGCTAATTCTTTTAATAGTTCTTTATTCCAATTCTCTTGCTTTATATTATTCATATATGAGTTTAATTCATTAATCAATTCCATCATACCGCTTATTGCAGTATTGAATTGGAAATTTTTCTCAATATCGTTTGTTATTTTTCCAATTATTTGATGTAATTTTCTTCTTAAAGATTTTTCTTCTTTTGTATTTAATCGAATATTATTTATATTAACGTCTTTGGTAATTTCTATAATTTTTGTCATTGAATTCCAAACTTTATTCATAAATCTAGCTATTCCTTCTAAACCTGAATCATTCCATTCAGCATCCTTTTCAGGAGGACCCATAAATAACATATATAATCTTAATGTATCAGCACCATATTTTTCTATCATTTCATCAGGGGAAACAACATTGCCTTTTGATTTGGACATTTTTGCACCATTTTTATAAATCATACCTTGTGTAAATAAGTTAGAAAATGGTTCGGAAAAATTCACATATCCCAAATCATGTAATACTTTAGTTATAAATCTAGAGTATAACAAATGTAAAATAGCATGTTCTACTCCACCAATATATTGATCAACGGGTAACCAGTAATTAACATCGTTAGAATCAAATGGTTTATTATCTAATTTTGGATTAATATATCTTAAGAAATACCAACTACTATCTACAAATGTATCCATTGTATCTACTTCTCTTTTAGCTGGTTTCCCACAGTTCGGACAAGTTGTATTAATAAACTCTTCTGTATATGTTAATGGGCTTTTACCAGTTGGTTCAAATTTAACATTTGATGGTAATTTTACTGGCAAATCTTTTTCTGGAACAGGAACAATTCCGCATTCGTCACAATATATTATTGGAATTGGAGCGCCCCAATATCTTTGCCTTGATATTAACCAATCTCTCAATTTATATTGAGTACTTTTTTTACCATATTTTTTTTCTTCTAGCCAGCTTATAATTTTTTCTAAAGCCTCTCGGTTATTCATTCCATCAAATTTATCAGAATTTATCATTACACCATCTTCTGTATAAGCTTCATCTAAATTATCTAATTCTTTGTTTTTTGGTTTTATTACAACTCTAATTGGTAAATTAAATTCCTTAGCAAATTCAAAATCTCTTTGATCATGTGCTGGAACAGCCATAATTGCTCCTGTTCCATACTCAAATAAAATATAATTAGCTACATATATAGGAATTTTTTCCCCATTAACAGGATTAATTGCATAGCTTCCTGTAAATGCACCATCTTTTTTTGCTCCTTGTGCAACTCTCTTAAACTTGTCTTCTTTGGTAACTCTATTTAAAAATGATTCCACTTCTTCTTTTTGTTCTGGTGTTGTTAATTCCTCAACTAATGGGGATTCAGGAGCTAATGCCATAAAAGTTACTCCCCATAGTGTATCTGGTCTTGTAGTAAATACAGTCAAAATTTTTCCTGAATTTTCAATAGTAAAGTTTACTTCGGCTCCTACGCTTTTTCCTATCCAATTTTTTTGCATCGTCTTTACATTTTCTGGCCATCCTTCTAATTTTTCTAAATCATTTAATAATTTTTCAGAATAGTCAGTTATTTTAAAATACCATTGTTCAAGTTTTTTCATTTCAATTTCAGTTCCGCATCTTTCGCATTTCCCATTAACAACTTGTTCGTTAGCTAATACAGTAACACAGCTTGGACACCAGTTTACAGCTGCATTTTTTTTGTATGCTAACCCTTTTTCATACAATTTTAAAAATATCCATTGTGTCCATTTATAATAATCTTCTGTACAGGTGGCTATTTCTCTATCCCAATCATAACTAATGCCAATTTTTTTTATTTGGTTTCTTATTGTTTCAATATTTTTAAATGTCCATTCTTCAGGATTTACATTATTTTTAATTGCTGCATTTTCAGCAGGGAGACCAAAAGCATCATACCCGAATGGATGTAATACATTATATCCTTGCATTCTCTTGTATCTAGCAACAACATCTCCAATAACATAATTTTTAACATGCCCAACGTGAATAGTGCCTGAAGGATATGGAAACATAGTTAATACATAATATTTTTCTTTATCGCTCTTTTGTTCTGTTTTAAAAACTCCTTTGTTTTCCCATTCTTTTTGCCATTTTTTTTCAATATCTATATGATTAAAATCCATGATTTTCCCTCCTAAGTGATAACTTTCTCAATATATTATATCAAAATTTGTTAAAAATTCCAAAAGTTTGTGAAATTTATTCTCCTCTTATAGTAGGAATGTACAAATTTAAATCTTCAGAAATATTCTCAAGTTTAGAATTTGGCATTTGTTTTAATCTTCGTTGCCCAGGTTCTTCTATTAAAAAATAAATATTATTAGGATTTGCAGTTTGAATTTTGGAATTATATGGTATTTCTATAGTATAGTTTGTTTTTACAGAAGGGCTTTTAAAAAAGTAAAATTTATATGGTGATAATCCTGGTTTTAACATACCTTGAAAAAGGTATGTATCTTTTGCATCTTTAATTCCTATCCATACTTCTCTTGATCCAGTAATGTACAATTGAAAATATCCCACATTTTGATCTTCTGTAGCCAAAGTTAGTAATTTTTCTAAATCAGTTAAATGTTTTTCTAAATTACTTTTATAATTTATATATTTTTCTACAATTCCATTAGGTTCAAAATATTTGTTTATTTCTTCAAGTTTTGTATTTAATGTAGAAATACTATCATTCACTTTCGAGTTTTGCCTATTAAATAAGCTTTCCATATAATTTTCAAATTTATTTAATCTTATTTCACTTCCTATTGACATAATAATTGATATAAATGATAATATTATTGCTAAATATAATAATAATCTAGTTAATCTCATTATTCACCTCCAATAGAAATAACAGTATTTACATAATCCATAACTGAATTTGCAACTTTTTTAAATTTTTGAACTGTATTGTCAACTTTTTTCTTGGATATATTTAAAATGTTTGAAATTTCATCATATGAACTATTTTCTAACCATAATTTAACTATCTCTTTTTCAACATCTTTCATTTTTTCTAATGATCTTTCAAAAATATAATTATATATTATTGATTGATGAAGATCTGTTTCCGAAGGAACTTCGAAATAATAATCTGAATCTTCAGAATATTCTTCAAACATTGATTCTATGCTTGTGGCATCTGATAAAATTTTATTTTTTAATCTATTTAAATATGTTAAAAAGGATTTTATTTCGGAAGAAATATTCAAATAAGCAAATGTAGAAAATTTTGTATTATTATTTTCGTCGTATGAAAAAACACCTTGTATTAATCCAACAAAACCAATTTGAACTAAATCTTGAAATTCGGCCCACGCACCATAATATTTTGAAGCAATAGACTTAATCATGGGCTCAAATTTTACCATGATCATGTTCATTGCTTCTTTATCTCCGGATTGAGCTAATTTAATTAAAGATTCTACCCTTAAAGTTCTCAATTTATATTTACTCATTATTTCACAACCAAATACATTAAATGTTCTGCTATATCAAAGAATTTTTTTGAATATTCTAATTCAAGCTCTAAAACATTCGCCCAATAATTTGAAAAATCTAAATTATCTTCCCATGGAAAAGCCATAATTCCATATATCTTAATATTATTAAAATAATTTTTAAGAAAAATTTCTAATTCATCTTTAGAATATAATTTTGAATTAAAAGATAAATTATTAGAAATTCCAACTTTTACTTTTTTCTTTTTTTCCATTACTTTTATTATATCAAAATCTTTTGAAAAAAAAGCATCATATATAAATTTATTTAAATTATCAACTGTCCCTATAAAAAAACCTGATTTTCTTAATATTCTATATACTTCCTTAATATACTTTTCTTGGTTTTCTGAATAACTTAAAACATCTCCCATGGACAATACAATATCAAT
Source organism: Marinitoga sp. 38H-ov (assembly GCF_011057715.1). Classification (NCBI taxonomy): domain Bacteria; kingdom Thermotogati; phylum Thermotogota; class Thermotogae; order Petrotogales; family Petrotogaceae; genus Marinitoga; species Marinitoga sp. 38H-ov. The sequence goes on along the minus strand of NZ_LNGH01000041.1, from coordinate 4,745 downwards.
GCTCTCATCTTCGAAAGGTAATTTTTCAGCAAATCCATTTATTATTTTAACATTATCGTAATTTTTAAATCTTTCTTTCATGATATTACACATTTTTTTTGATGGTTCCAAAGCATATACATAGTATCCTTTATCTAAAAAAATTTTTGTCCAATACCCGGTGCCGGCTCCAATATCTAAAACTTTTCCTTTTTTGATTTTCAAATTATCAAATAATATTATTTCGCTAACTCTAAGGTGCATTTGCCAATAAGGATCAGAGTACATCTCATCGTATTTATTTGAAATTTTATCGTAATATTCCCAAGATTTCATAAAAATCCCCCATTATATAAAATAAAATCCCCGACAATTCGGGGAGTTACTGGAGCAGGTGATGGGACTCGAACCCATAACCTCTGCCTTACCAAGGCAGCGCTCTAACCTGTTGAAGCTACACCTGCAAATCCAATATATTATACAATAAAATAATTATTTAGTCAAGAGCTTAAAGAAAAAAGTGCTTGATTCGAGGAATCAAGCACTTAAAGTTATAATTCGGCTATTTTTACAATGTCACCAGTTTTTATTAAAGCAGCATTTGCTTCATCTGTATCAACGTGGAATTCTAAAGAATATTTAGGACTAACTCTTACTAAAACATCTCCAAAAATTAGTTTTCTATCGCCGCTTTCTACAATAACATAAACTAAATCTTTATCTTTTACACCATATATTTCAGCATCTTCAGGAAGCATATGAATATGTCTTTTTGCTAAAATCAAACCTTTTTTTGTTTCAACTTCACCTTTTGGACCAATAATTTTTATACCTGGAGTTCCATCTAAATCTCCTGAATCTCTAACAGGTGCTTTTACACCTAATTTGAAAGCGTCAGATTGAGAGATTTCAATTTGAGTTTCTTTTCTTACAGGTCCTAATACTCTAACTCTTTCAATTGAACCTTTAGGACCAACTAATGTAACAACTTCTTCTGCAGCATATTGACCTGGTTGCTTTAAATCTTTCATAGGATGTAATTTATAATCTTTTCCGAATAAAATTTCTAAATCTTCTTTTGATAAATGCACATGTCTGTTTGAAACACCTACAACTATTCCTGGTTCTTTGATCTTCATACTAACACCTCCGATTAATAAATATTTCCTCTTTTTGGAGTTATTAAAGGTTTCCTTATAACTAACTCAATATTTTTTGGTTTTATTACTTCAATATTTAACGGGCCTCTTCTTACAGAAATCCATCCTAAACCAGGCATAGCAAGTTCATCATTTTCATCGATGGAAATTATTTCTTTTTCAAATTCTATTTCCAAAGGATAGTTTTTTTCATATGGTGGATATAATACATCGCCTATATGATTTTTAAGCAGATCTTCTACTCTTTCTTCTTTTGTTTGGTGAAATGAAATATTTTCTGGAGCAAATATTAAAAATATTGGCTTTAAATTATCTTTTGTTAAAGATAAAATTTTAAATCTAAATAATGAACTAACAAACACAACTTTTCCTATATCTGGTTTAAACGTTTTCCTACTTATTGTTTTTTTAGGGATCATTTCAACTTGTGTATATATATCAAAGAAATCTGTAAATCTTTTTTTTGTCTCTATTCCAGGTGTATCATATAATTCAATATCTGTTCCAATAATTTTTCTTTTTACAATTCCCAATGTAGTACCTGGGAAAGAGCTTGTTGTAATTTTTACATTAGTAAGGTTATTTAATAGAGATGATTTTCCAACATTAGTTGTACCTACTACTAAAGCCTTTTTAATATTATTTTCATTTAATATTTTAGTTAACCTATTTATACCAAAGTTCTTTTTCGCGCTTATTAAGCGAATATTATCTTTTTTTATGTTTAAATCATTTTTTACTCTATCAAAAACCCAATTCTTTAATTCAACAAATGGAACAGTTTTAGGTAAAAGATCTACTTTATTAATAATTAAAAAAAGATTTTTATCTTTTACTAAATTTAATATATCTTTATCATATGTACCTTCAAAATCAATAATATCTATAACCCATAATACAGTTTCAAATTCATGTAATATGCTTTTTAATTGATTAAAAAAATCTTTATTGATAGATATAGGTAGTAATTCACCATAATGTTGAAGTTTAAAGCATCTTTGACATAATGCGTTTTCTTCATTACCAATAAACTTTTCAAATATATGTTCTGGTAAAAATCCTAATTTTTCAGGATTATTTGTTTGTATATCAATTCCACATCCATGACATTTCATAATATTCACCTCTCGTATATAATGTTTTCGTATAATTAATAAATTTGATAATTATTCTTAAAAAAATGACTATAACTCTGAGTTATTATTGTAATTTGCTCCTCCTTGCGATTAAAGCGCCTGAAAAAGTCTGAATAACTTTGGTATATAAGTTGAATTGATAGAATTAGTTTTATCTTTTACATATCGCGAGACTCTTTTCTTATATCCCAAGAGTTAGAAAAGTTGTGTTTCTATGTTGTTTGTTGGTATCGATGTTTCAAAAGATAAGCTTGATTATTTTTTTGATAATTCTATCAAAGGTGTTGTTGATAACTATATTGACGGTTATGAGAAAATTGTTTCTCTTTTCAAAAACAAGGACGTTGCTTTTGCATTGGAATCTACTGGTATTTATTCTAAGAATATTTTTATTTTTCTTAAGTCTCATGGTTTTAATGAGTTATTTTTTGTTTATCTTTTTGATGTTCATAATACCAGAAAGATTTTTAATTGTCCTAAGATTGATAAGTTAGACGCTAAACAAATAAAAAAAACAATTATAAGTTTTCTAAAAAAATTACTTATTTAAAAATTAAATAAAATATTAATCCAATGTATTCATGCAAAGCCATAGCGTTAGCTTCTAAGGCGCTAATATCTGGTTTGAAATCTATCCAAGTAATTTTTTCTCTAGTTATTAAATAATTTGAAGGAATTGGTACTATTTCTATATTATATAAATAATTAGAAAAAATTTTATATGATCTCGGCATATGAATAGCAGAAGTTACTAAAAATATTCTGTTTATCTTTATACTATCTAATAAATTTTTTATATATTTTGCATTTTCTTCAGTAGTTTGAGCTTCTTGTTCAATAATAATATTTGAAGGAGAAACTCCTAATCTTACTAAATAATCTCTCATAACAAAAGCTTCAGGTATATAATCTGTATTAGGAGGTTTACCACCAGATATAACTATAGGAAAATTAGTTTTTTTATGAAGTTCATATCCCACAAACAATCTTTTAAATGTTTGATCTGATAATTCCCCAATTAGGGGTGAATTTGGCGTTTTAGGTATAACTCCACCGCCTAATACAACAATTAGAGATGGAATTGTATAATCTATTTTATTATAATCTATAGTATTAAATGAATCTTCTAGCGGAAATACCAATATTCTAGAAGTTATTTGAATAGATAATAAGTAAATAATCACTGAAGTGAATATTATCATTCTTCTAGAAATATTCTGTTTTTTTATTTTGAAATTTAACAATATTATTAAAGTTATAAATAATCCGGGAATTTCTATAAATGATTGTACTATTTTCCTAATCCATAACATCTAATCCCTCCTCGTGTATAATGTTTTCGTATAATTAACAAATTTGATAATTGTTTTTAAAAAAACGATTCTAACTCTGAGTTATATATTTAACTATAGTAATTCTGCCCCTCCTTGCGATTAAAGCGCCTGAAAAAGTCTGACTAACTTTGGTATATAAGTTGAATTTCTAGAATGAGTTTTATCTCTTACGTATCGCGAGGCTCTTTTCTTATATACCCAGAGTTAGAAAAGTTGTGTTTATATGTTGTTTGTTGGTATCGATGTTTCAAAAGATAAGCTTGATTATTTTTTGATAATTCTATCAAAGGTGTTGTTGATAACTCTA
>NZ_LNGH01000041.1:0-602 GCF_011057715.1 Marinitoga sp. 38H-ov | reverse complement strand
TGATTGCTGCTTATTTCCCAGGTTTATCTAAAGAACTTAATTTATCTAAAACTCTTTTATCTATTTTATCTAATCATTCTGCTGATGATATTGTTAATATGTCTATTGATGATTTGTTTGATTTAGTTTCTTCTTTATCTAAAAGAAGACTTGGCATTGACTTTGCTGAAAAACTTAAATCCATTATTACTAAGATTTATCGTTCTACTTTAAATGATTTTAATACGTCCAATTTTAATATTGCTCTTGCTTTTGATAGAGTTAAGAAATCTCAAATCAAGCGTATCGACAAACAACTAGAATTATATTTTAAACGTATTGACACAACTCTTAATACTATTCCAGGTATTTCTGTTGTTTTATCTATGTCTATTATTTCTGAAATTATTAATATCGATAATTTTTCATCTGATTCTAAATTATCCTCTTATGCAGGATTACGCTGGGACTTAAATGATTCTAGTAAAAAAACTGATAATCACAAAAATTTATCCAAAAAAGGTAATAAATAGATACTATCTATATCAAGCAGCTTCTTATGCTATTAGATATGATCCTGTTCTTAAATCTTATTACAAAAAGAAAAGAGATCAAGGTAAATC
>NZ_LNGH01000040.1 GCF_011057715.1 Marinitoga sp. 38H-ov | reverse complement strand
TTATAAACATACCAAAATTTTAAATATTGAAAAAGAGTTCTTACAGAGTAAAGAATACACATGCGGTCCGGCAGCTTTAAGATATTTGTTATTTCTATATGGATATAATATTTCTGAAAATACAATATCTTTAATTGCAGGGGCAGAACAAAAAGGGACAACACTTTTTGGACTTAAAAAAGCTGCAGAAATAATAGGATTTGAAGGGGTTGGTTTAAAAGGTAATTTTGAGAGTTTGAAAATAACAAGAAAACCTGTTATTGCATACATAAATAATAATCACTATATTGTTATAGAAAATATTAAAAGCAATAATATATATGCATTTGATCCTCAAATTGGTTATGTAAAAGTATATTATTCTGACTTTTTAAAAGCGTGGAAAGGTATATACTTTAAAATTAAAACGTTGAAATTAGAAGGAGAATAAAAATGTTATCTCTTGTTACAGGATTACTCTTTTACTTTTCAAATCCACCATTTAAAATGTTTTTCTTTATTTTTTATGCATTTATTCCATTTTTTTATTATATAAATAATCAAATTCAAAAAAGAAAAATATTATTATTTTCTTTAATAATATCAATAATAAATTCATCCTTTATTTTAACGGCGCAAATAGAGTTAAAGTATAAACTGGTTGGGTTCTCATCGTTTGTTTTAATAATAACAATACTTTTTTATTTTTTTGGTATATTTGTGAAAAAAATTGAAAATTATAATTATAAAACATATAAGAAAATATTTTTGATATCTTCATTCTGGTTATTTGAGGAGTACTTTGCAAGTAAAATATTTATGGATTTACTCCGCATCCTGGTATAGCTTTATATAATATAGAAATATTTCTGTTTTTCTCAAAATATATAGGAATGATAGGATTATCTTTTATTACAACAGCAATAAATTATTGGTTATATTATCTTTTAAAAAATAAAAAATATAAAACATTTTTGATAATTTCATTATTAATTTTTCTCTTGCCTAATATAAGCTTTTTTTCACAAAAAGATGTAGAAGAAATTAATCAAAATAAAATAAAAATTTCAATAATACAGGGAAATATATCTACAAATGAATATAAATTTGCTCAAAGTAATAATGAATTGAGTTATGAAATATTCAAAAAATACATAAATCTTTCATTGAAAAGTATAAAAGAATATTCGCCACATATAATCATCTGGCCTGAAACATCAGTTCATAGATGGATGATGCGGCTACCTGATTATAGAAATGAAATATTAGATTTTGCAAGAAATAATAATATTAATCTAATAATAGGGACACCAGATTTAACTCCTGAAGATAAAGAATACAATTCCATATTTATTATATCAAAAAATGGAAAAATAATAGGAAAATATTATAAAAACAAACTCGTGCCATATTAAGAAAAAGTTTTTGAAAATGGAAAAAATTTAAAAATCATTAATATAGATGGAATAAAAGCAGGATTTGAAATATGTTTTGAAGTAATGTTTCCCAAAATAACAACTGAATTAAAAAACAAAGATACCGATGTAATAATAATAGCAAGCAATAATGGAATGTTTGGTTACAGTATAGTACCATATTTAATATCAACGCACGGAATATTTCGAGCAGCAGAAAATAATATATATGTAATTCAAGCAACAAATTCAGGAATATCGCAGATAATTTCTCCTGAAGGAAAAATATTAAAATCATCAAAACTATATGAAAGAAAAATTATTAATTATGAAATACCAATAAAAAAATTAAAAAAAACATTTTATTCTAAATATGGAATAAAGTTATATTATTTAATGTTCTTAATAACCTTAATAATATTAATCAAAAATAGCGCGCTATTTGTTGTAAAAAACAAAAAATGATGGGAGAATGAAAAAGATAGTGGTATATGCTATTTTGTTGATGATGTTTGTAAACATGGGCCTGTAAATGTTTTTGCTCATTCAAAAACTGTTGATGTAAAAGTTTTTACTGACGATGAAATGAAAAATATTATTGGTGCTGGTAGCAATAATGGTGGGGGAAATACCACTAGTAGAATTGAAAAAGAAATTACATCTATCGCTATTCTTTCTAGAAAATTCTATAATTATACAGTTAAAGGTCAGGCGATGTCCGGCTGGGAATCCGGAGGATCAACTCGTGGAAAAATTCAAACCTCTAGGACTTATACAGGTACTATATATGGAATTTTGTCCGTAGGTGCTGAAGCTTCTGTTAAGGATTTTTTAAAAGCTAATGTTTCTGTAAATGTCGGAAGAAGCGTTTCGGCATCATATACAAATGTATATACTTTTGATTTAAAGCCTTATTTGACAGGAGCTGTTTTTGTGTTACATCACTACAAAAATGAAACAGGAGAAATCCATATTGTTTATGATTGCAAAGAGTATCAAAATAATCAAATTGTTAAAACTTGGAGAGAAGATAGATATAAAACTTATGATGCATATGAACCTATAAAAACATTTTTAAAAGTTTTATATGAACCAAATCCTACTTCTGAATATCATCCAATAATAGAAGATCATGAAAATGCAAAGTTTAGGGTATGGAGGACTCCATGGGAATATTAAAAAATAATTTCCTATAATTAAATTTCAGTAAATAAAATATAATTTCAAACTTATTTAGGGTGTCCACCCTATCGAATTTATTAATAAAAAACATTATACACAGGGGTGAAAATATGAAAAAATTAGTATTAAGTATTATTTTAATATTTTTTATAGGAAAAGTATTTTCTCATGAACTAAAGTATTTTTTTAAAGGAGTAGAACCATTAAATTTAAAACCGTTATATACAATAGCAACGGATAAAAAATATATGTTTTATGATGGATCAGATATTTCAGAAGAAAAGAATATAACTATTCCAGAAGATATTTTTTCTTCTCAATCAATGTATTGGATAATTAGTGAAGATGGAAATAAACTTTATATTTTTGAAAATGTATATACAATCCCAATTATTGAATTTTCAGATCTAAACGAAAATAAAGCATTTGTATATATTATAAATTTAAAAAATGGAGAAATGGAAAAAAGAAATATAGAAAGATTTGCACCACCCCCATTTCCAGAAGGACTTGCAGTTAGAGATATAAAAGAAAAAAATGGGAAAATATACTTTCTTACAAATGCTGGGATAACTATTTTTGATGAAAATTTTAAAATAAAGGATTTTTATATTTTTGAAGATGTTGCAAATAATATAGATAATAATTATGAAAATGGAGAAATTATAATTCCTTACGCACATGGGGATAAAATGATGATTGATAAAAACGAAGATATTCATGTCATAGATATAATTGAAAATAATAATCCAAAAATTATATATAAAAAATTATCATTAATTGATAAAAAGGAAAATTTGTTTGGATATACAATATATAGAGTAAAAAAAGAACAAGAGATAGATAAAGAATTATCTAATACAAATAACTTAGAAGCATTTTTACTAAATAATAATGAAATACCATATTTACTGATATTTGAAGAAAATAAAAATAATCAAGAATATAATCTTTATAAGAAAATTGATAGAATAGCTTTATGGGAAATTACAGAAGATGGAATAACAGAAAAAAATAAAATTATTGATACCAGATATGCTTTCAGATATGAACAAATTATTCCTTCTGCTCAAATTATGGATAATAATTTATATTTATTAACTACTAATCCAAAAATTGGATATACAAATACAGGAAATTTATGTTTTATAAAAAAGTATGAAATTAATAATATGGGCTTAATTGAAAAAAAGGCAAAAATATTTTTAAATTTTGAAGGCAAAGAACCAGTTCAATCATATAAAATTATACCTGCCAAAATGAAGATTAGAAAAATAAATAATATGCTTTATTATTATGTATATGATAAATTTTATAAAAGATTTATCATATTTAAAGAAATAGAATAACAGGAGGTAGAGATGAAAAAAAGTTTTGTTTTATTATTAACAGTTTTTAATTTATTTATTGTTGCATATGGAGAAAATAACATTAAAAATACTTTTTTGTATTATGAAGATGCATATAAATATTATGTCTCAATTTTAAATTCAAACCATGAAATAAAAAACGAAAGCATTCTAGAAAAATATAGTGATTTTTTACCATATATATCATATAATTTTTCTTTTGGCGGGGATAAAATAAGTAAAGTGGATTTAAATACATCATCGATAAATTTTTCATGGAATGTATTTAGATCAGATTTCAGCGATAAAGCACAAATGAATAAATTAAATAAGCAAATAGCAACTTTAAGTGAAGAAAACATAAAGAGAACAATATTTTATATTTTAAAAACTTATTTTATAATGCTTATTATCTTCAAAATTATATAGAATTTTTAGAAAAAGAATATAGTAAATTAAACGATATTCCAATAACAATAAGATTGAAGAATTTAAAAAATATCTAACAAAAAAGAAGCTAGAAATATCATTAAAAGAAAATTATGAATCATTATATAATTATAAAAATATGCTTATAAAAAATTTAAATTTATAAATACAGAAAAAATTTAAGCTAAGATATTCAGAAAAATATTATAAGTTAAAAAAATTCCAAGAAATTATAAAAAATATACAATATAAACCTGTGGAAAGTTTTTTAGAATATAAAATAGTTTATATTACGCAACAACAAAATAATATGGAAAAAAATTAAGATCCAGCAATTATTTTAATGTTAATTTAATCGGAGGATATGACATTTTAAACAACAACTTTTCAATATCATTGAACTTTAATCTATCAGAAGAGATTCCATATTTAAAAATATCCAGTAATGGGAATTATAATGGAGGATATGTGAATTTTAATGGTTCTATAAATCCATATCTTTTTAGTAAGAAAGATGATTATAAAAATTTAAGTGAAGATAATCTTCAGAATACCATTTCTAAAATTATAAATTCAAGAGAAAGTTTAAAAAATGAAATATTAAAAATAGAAGAGGAATTACTATTGGATGAAATTCAGATAAAAATACTTAAAGAAGAACTAAAAAATATAGAATTAGAATGGGATAAATTTGAGAAAGAATATCAAATAGAAAAAATACAATTAGAAAGAAAAATGAAAATAATATATTACAATTTAAAAATTGAAGAGTTCCTTGAAACTTATACCAAAATGAAAAAAACAAACAATCTCTCTTGAAATAAAAATCAATCTCCTGCTTTGTGCAGGAGATTTTTTATTGACATAAAAAATAATATATGATATAATTCACTCAGTGAATGAAAAAGGAGTGAAATTATGTTTAATTTTGAAGATTATACGTTTTTTAATCCATCTCCAAATTTTAGAGAATTAATGATTTTACAAATAATATCCAAAAATGAAAATGTTTCACAAGAAATGATAGCAAAAACAGTAGGTATTGTTCCATCTATGGTAAACAGGTATTTAAAGGACTTTGAGGATAAAAAATATATTATAAAAACAGGTGAAAACAGAAGAAAAATGAATTATGAAATTACCGCAGATGGTAAAAAAAGATTACAGTTTTTAACTGTATCTTTTATTAATGAAGTATCTAAAATATATGCTGAAACAAAAAAATCATTTAATAAGGTTTTAGATAAAATTGAAGATATGGGATATCAAAATATATTATTATATGGAGCAGGTGTTGTTGGAGGTATTGTATTAAAAGTATTAACAAGTGAAAATATTAATGTTATTGGGTTTATTGATGATTCTATTTCAAAACAAGGAGATAAAATCCATGGTATTAATATATATTCTCCAAAAGAAGTAAAGAACATGGAATATGATATGATTATTATTGCTTCATTTAGACATTCTGAAGATATATTAAAAAATGCTAGAGAAAATGAATTATCAAACATATATATATTTAATATAGATGAAACAGGAAATGTTTCATTAGAAAAGGGGGAGTAATATGAAAATACCTTTATTTGATATGACTAGGCAATATGAATCTTTTAGAGATGAAGTTTTAAATACTTTGGATAACATATTTAAAACAGGTAAAGTAATTTTAGGACCTCATGTTAAAGCACTGGAAGAAGAACTGGCTAATTATGTAGGAACAAAATATGCAATTGGTGTTGCTAATGGTTCCGATGCTTTATTTTTATCTGTTAGAGCATTAAACATAAAAGAAGGAGATTATGTTATTACAACTCCTTATACATTTTTTGCTACAGCTAGCTGTATAACTAGAAATGGTGCAACTCCAATATTTGTTGATGTTGAAGAAAAATATTATAATCTTGATCTTGATAAGGTTGAAGAAATTTTAAAAACTCATCCAGAAAAAGAAAAGATAAAGGCTATAATTCCAGTACATTTATTTGGAAAAACAATTGACTTAGATAGACTTCAATATTTTAAAGAAAAATATGGAGTATATATTATAGAAGATGGTGCTCAATCCATTGGATCTAAATGGAATGAAAAAAATGCTTTTTCTTTTGGTGATTTAAGTATAACATCATTCTTTCCAACAAAAAATCTTGGAGGATATGGGGACGGAGGAATGATATTTACCAATAATGAAGATTTAGCTAACAGGATAAGAAAGTTAAGAGTACACGGCTCCGCTAGGAAATATTACCATGATGAAGTAGGTTTTAATTCAAGGCTAGATGAAGTTCAAGCTGCAATACTTAGAATTAAATTAAAACATCTTGATGAATACATAGAAAACAGAATTAATGTCGCAAAAAAATATGATGAGTTATTTAAAAAATATAATTTAACAGATTATATTGATTATCCAGAAGTTTTTGAAGATAAATCACATGTATATCATCAATACGTTATTACATTAAAAATAGGAAATAGAGACGAATTAAAAACATTTTTAACAGAAAAAGAAATTGGAACTTCTATTTATTATCCAAAAGGATTACATCAACAAAAGTGTTTTGAATATTTAGGTTATAATGAGGGAGATTTACCAATAACAGAAAAAGCTACAAAATCAACATTGGCATTACCAATATTCCCAGAATTAAGAAATGATGAAATAGAATATATTGTAAAATCAATATATGAATATTATAAAAAGTAGGTAGATAGCTACCTACTTTTTATATAACACTATTCCATGAGTATCAATATGTTTTTTTAAATCTAAATTATCTATTTTATTATAATCAACAATATCAAAAAAATAAGGTAAATATGTTTTTAAAAACTAATTTTTAATAGCAAATCACGTGTAATTTCTTTTCCTTTAATAGCAAGATCTATATCAGATCCTTTCTTATAATTCCCCATAGCTCTGCTTCCAAAAATAAAAACTTCTTCTATTTCTGGAATAGTTTTTATATAATCTATAATGATTTTTAAATGTTCTTCTTTTAAACCAAAATTCATTTCTTTAACTCCTTTAACATGTTTTCATAAAATTTATCTAATTTGGGTAAATATATTTCTTTAATTTTTTTCACTAGCTCCATTGCAGTATTTTCATCATATACTGTCAAATTTCTATCTTCTAAAGCTTTGAGCCAATACTCCCCATTATCTATAATTTCAAGTTGAAATGCAAGTTTTATAGCTTCTCTTGGACTTTTTACGAGATACCCATTGTACTCTAAAAAGTCTTTTAATACTTTCCAGGATAATTCAAAAGACATTTCAAAAAATTGTATAATTCCTGCTCTATCTAATTCATCCATATCTTCCATATTGATATATTTTTTTAATAACTTATATGATTTTTCAAAATTTTGAAATCTTTGCTTCCAACGTATATCTTTTTTATTCATTAAAATCTCTCCTTTTATAATATATATTTATTATACCAAAAAAATAGTTCTTTAATTGTATTATAACAGATAAAATTTCTCTGATTTTTAAAATTAAATTCAACAAAAATAGATGACATATATATGTATAAAATATATAAAAAATGGCCAGTATATATAAAATACATATAGGAAGTGTGTGATATGGCATATTATGAATACGGTTACGGAAGAGAAATGTGACTTGGTAGAGGTGGTAGTAAATAAATATAACCCAGTAGAAAATCTACTGGGTTATATTTATTATAATTATTACATTTGTGCTAAAGCATCTTCTGCTGCTAAAGTTAATGGATAAGATGTTGGACCAGCTGTTAATAACGGGTGAGTCCCCACTTGCATTTTTATCAAATCTTTTATATTTACTTCTTTTTGAATTGCTAAACTCACAACATTTATCAATTCACCAACACTCTTTCCACCAACCATTTGAGCACCTAATAACAAACCACATTCTTTTGAGAATATTAATTTCAGTGATATTTTTGATGCATCTTCAAATTTTCCAGGATGTCTATCAATAACCTCTGCTCTACCTACTATTATATCAAATCCTTCTTCTTTTGCCATTCTCTCTGTAATACCTGCAGCTGCAAATGTTTTACTTCCTATAACTGTTGAATATACATTTAAAGAGCCTTTTACTGTTCTCAATAATTTTAATTTATATAAATTATTTGCAGCAATTCTTGCATCAAATACTGCTGCAGATGCTAACATTAATCTTGATGGTTTTCCAGTGAAGAAATCTTTATGTTGTACACAATCTCCAGCAGCATAGATATCCTCTACAGATGTTCTCATATAATCATCAGTTTCTATATATCCTAATTCTGTAACCTTTAATCCCATTTTTTTAGCTAATTCTGTATTTGGTTTATAGCCAGTTGCTAAAATTACTACATCTGCTGGTATTTCTTCACCATTATCTAATATTACTTTTTCTACTTTTTCATTTCCGTATATTTCTTTTACTATAGTATCAGTTAATACAGTTACATTATCATTTTCAATTTCTTCTTTTGCAATATCTCCAAAATCAGAATCAAAAGATGCTGGCAATAATGAATCCCTTGCTTCTATTAATGTTACATTTTTCCCTGATTTTTTTATTTCATCAGCTACTTCTACTCCAATAAATCCTCCACCAATAATAACAACATTTTCAGCATTTTTTATTTTTTCGTGAACTGTACCTAAATACTTGTAATTTTTTGGTATAGTATATACATTTTCTAAATTATGACCAGGTATTGGAATAATAAACGGTGTTGATCCTGTTGCAATAACTAATTTTTCATAATAATATTCTTTTCCTGATTTTGTAATTATTTTCTTTTCATCAATATTGCCATCTACAACTTCATCAATTAATAATTCTATATTCATAGCTTTAAATTTTTCTTCAATTCCCATATAATCGCTTTCAACATTTCCAAGAGTATGAAAAATATATGGTATTCCACATGGAACTAATTCTTTTTCTAATTTCTTTATTATTAATATCTTCTTATCCTTATATAATTTCCTTGAAGAAATTGCAGCAACCAATCCGGCCGCACTACCTCCAATAACTACTATATCATATTTCATTATAACACCTCCAAAAGTTTGTTATTTTTTTATCAATGTATAATAAAATTATATCCTTAATTTTGACATTTTTATTCTATCAAAAAATGTATATATATACATAAAATATATATTAAGGATTATAAAGTTTATATTAAAATTAGAATATTATAAATTTCTAATATTTATTTATTTATAAATATTTTATTTTTCTGAAATATAATTAATAAAAATGATATAATATATTAGGGAGGTGGAATTATGTGGTTATTAATTTCTGATACTCATGACAATATTCATAAAATGAAAGAAGTAGAAAAAATAATTGAAAGAGAAAATATTACAGCGGTTTTTCATTGCGGGGATTTCGTTGCACCATTTGTATTACCATACATAATTAAAGATGGTATAGATTTTTATGGTGTTTTTGGTAATAATGACGGTGAAAAATTATTATTAAGTGAAAGGTCAAATAGAAGAATATTACCTGGTCCTAGAGAAATAAATATTGAAGGTAAAAAAATACTAATGATGCATGAACCTTATGCTTTGCGCGCTGCTGAAAAAAGTGGTCTATATGATTTTGTATTTTTCGGGCATACCCATGAAATAGTGAGTAGAAAAGAAAATGGAACTGTTGTTGTAAATCCTGGTGAAGGCTCTGGATGGCTTAGCGGAAGAGCAACAATAGCATTAATTGATCCTGTTGATAAGGAAGTAAATATATTGGAAATATGAAAACAAAAAAGCTCCCTTTAGGGAGCTTTAATTAATACTATGGAGCGGAAAACGGGATTCGAACCCGCGACCCCCTGCTTGGCAAGCAGGTGCTCTACCACTGAGCTATTTCCGCATACATAATAATTTGGTGCGCGAGGTGGGACTTGAACCCACACGGGTAAATCCCACTGGATTCTAAGTCCAGCGCGTCTGCCAATTCCGCCACTCGCGCGTTGGCAGAGATATAAAAAACTGGTGACCCGCCTGGGACTCGAACCCAGGGCCCCTTGATTAAAAGTCAAGTGCTCTACCGCCTGAGCTAGCGGGTCACGCTCAATCACGATTATTATTATATATCATTTTTTTCATTTTGTCAAGTTAAGAAAAGATTTTTTTATTTAAGAAAAGGAGAATTTTATTTTTCTATATATTTAATCTAAACAAGTAATATCGATTTAGTAATTTGATATTATCATTATATATAAAACAATATTTATTATTATATATCATAAGTATTTTCTAAATTTCAAATAAGCTATTGTAATTTTTTTGTAATAATATAGTGATATAATATGACTAATAGGTCATATGACTATATGGTCATAAGGAGTGATAAAATGCCTAAAAAAACTTTTTTTAACCTTCCTGAGGAAAAGAGAAAAAAAATAATGGATGTTGCTCTTGAAGAATTTAGTAACAATTTATTCTCTAAGGTCAGCATAAATAAAATCGTGGAAAAGTCTGGAATATCTAAAGGAAGTTTTTATCAGTATTTTAATAATAAGAAAGACTTATATAAATATATATTAGATCAAATATTTAAATTAAAAATGGAATATTTATCAAATGCAATAAAAGGAAGAGATACAAATGATTTTTTTGAATCATTTGAAGCCATGATAGAAGCAGGTTTTAAATTAACTTTAGATTATCCATTATATGCAAAAATTGGGCAAAATTTTATGTTAGAAGATGAAAAGATTATAGCTGAAATTACTGGAGAATATTCTACTCAAGGAGACGATTTTGTTTTTTCATTATTAAAAAAAGCACAAGATAATGGTGAAATATATGAACATATTGATTTAAAATTGGTCTCTTTTCTAATTTCTAAAATATCTCTTTTTATATTAGATTATATAAAAATTAATAATGAAAGTATGGATTATGGAAATATTAAAAATATTCTTAATGATTTTATGTTTATCATTAAAAATGGAATAAGGAGGGGTAAAGATGATTAAAATTAATAATTTGAAAAAGTATTATGGAAAGCATAGGGGAATTGAAGATGTTTCATTTGAAATTAAAGAAGGAGAAATATTAGGATTAATTGGACCAAATGGTGCAGGAAAAACAACAACTATTAGAATATTAACTGGATTTTTAAAACCTGATAGTGGAGAAGCTTTAATAGACGGTAAAAAAATGCCATATGAAGTAGATTTCGTTAAAGAAAATATAGGTTATATTCCTGGTGAAGTAAATTTTTATGGTGATATGAAGATATCAGAATTTTTAGAATTTAATAGATCGTTTTACAAGAACATAGATAGAGAATATGAAAAAGAAATTATTGAATTATTAGGAATTGAAGTAAATAAAAAGTTTAAAGCTCTATCTCTTGGAAATAAGAAAAAAGTAGCTATATTACAAGCTTTAGTTCATAAGCCTAAATATTTAATTTTAGATGAGCCTACTAATGGTTTAGACCCATTAGTTCAACAAAAATTCTATGATTTAATAAAAAGGCATAAAGAGATGGGGGCGGTAATCTTATTTTCATCTCATATATTATCAGAAGTAGAAAAATTATGTGATACATTTGCAATGATTAAAGATGGATCTGTAGTAAAATCAGGTTCAATAGAAGGATTAAAAGATATTTCAAAAAAGATAATAAACGTATATAATTTAAAATTCATTGATGAATTAAATAAATATAAAAACTCAAAAAATAAAAATACTTATACATTTGATGTAAAAAGTATTGAATTAAAAAAATTCTTAGAAGATTTAGTAAAAACAGATTTTTCTGATATAGAAATTAAAAACCCTGCTTTAGAAGATATTTTCTTAGAGCTATATAAATAAGGGGGTGCTGATATGAATTTAATAAAAAAAGAATTTAAATTCAATTTTAAAAATCTTTTTATCTGGATTATAGTAATTACTTTATTTAATTTAATGTTTATAAGTTTATCTGATATTATAAGCGAAGAAAATTCAGCTTTTATGAATTTATTAAAAAGAATGCCAAAAACTTTTCTTGATGCTTTTAATATGGATCCAGAGACATTATTAAGACCTGAAGGAATGTTAGGTACCGAAGGTATGACCTTTATGTTCATATTTTTTGGATTATATGCATCTATGTTAGCTAGTAAACTATTCGCAGGAGAGTATGATAATAAGACAATAGAATATTTATTAATAAAACCATACTCTAGAAATAAAATATTCTCACATAAGGTTTCAATAATATTAATCAACACAATAATATTATTTTTAGTTTTTTTAGGAACTGAATTCTGGTTCTTCAATCAATTTGTTGAGAGAGATTTTAGTAATAATGTTTTATTTGCATTTGCTCTTTATTTATTAGTTATAGAATTCTTTTTTGCTGCTATAGCAACATTAATTTCAACTCTAATTAAAACAAGAAAATTAACTAATTCAATATCATTAGGATTATTATTTTTTATGTATTTTGGATATACTGTTACCGAAGGGGTACAAAACACAGAATTATTAAGGAAATTAAGCGTATTTTATTATATTCCAGTTAGAGATACTTTAAAAAACGAAACCGTATATTTATTAAACTCATTTATTATTATTATCATTGCATTTATAGTTTTCTTTGTTTCTCAGAAGATTTTTGAGAAACAAGATATAAGCGTATAGTCTCCGGTAAT
>NZ_LNGH01000039.1 GCF_011057715.1 Marinitoga sp. 38H-ov | reverse complement strand
TTACTCTTCTTTTTTGGTCCATACTGATCATCCTTTCTAACTCCTCTCTCTTTATTTGAGAAGAGTATATCATTTTTTCTTCCTCAGTGGACCATTTTTCAATTTTATTCATGGGGTACTTTTAGTTTACACTATACATTTCATATATTTCATCACATATTTTTAAAGTAGAATCTCTATGAGTTATTATCCCTATTATTTTTCCTTTTTCTTTTAATTTTATCAAAATATTATGAATTAATACTTCATTTTTTGAATCCATTGCGGATGTAAATTCATCGAGTAATATAATCTGAGGGTTGTTTATTAAAGCTCTGGCTATAGCAATTATTTGTTTTTGACCTCCAGATAAATTTATGTCTTTAATTTTTTCATCTATACCTTTTTCAAATTTTGATACCATTTTATTTATTCCGGTTACTTCTAAAATTTCTTTTAATTTTTCTTCTGATATTTTTCTTCCCATTAATATATTCTCTTTTATCGCACAATTCTTAAACAACTCTGGTTCTTGTTCAACAAATCCAATATTTTTTCTTAAAAGACTTATATTTGCATTTTCAGTATCATTAAATATTATTTTTCCTTTGTTAGCTTTATATAATCCCATTAAAACATTAAATAACGTTGTCTTCCCTGTTCCATTTTCCCCAATTATTCCTATGATTTTTCCTTTTTCTAACTTTAATTCTATCGAATCTAAAATCTTTTTATTATCAAAACTAAATCCAATATCTTCAAGTTTTATAGATTCTATATTACTTTCTTCTTTTAACTCTGGAATATGTTCTTCTTCATATTTTGTTATTTCAATAACTCTTTTAATACCTCCCCAGGAACTCCTTAATACAGTATTTACTTTCATTAACAATTGTAAGGGATTCATTAATGTTTGTATATATGTCCAAAAAGCAATTAATGTTCCCACTGTTATTTCATCTTTTATTATTAAATAACCACCATAACTAAATACTCCCACTGTTATCAGGCCATTTATAGAATTTCCTAACGCACCTGTTAATTTTATCCATTTTGTAAATTTTTTGCTTATCTTATAATGATTGTCCAGATAATTATCTATCATATTAGATATCCAGCTATTGGATGCCATTAATTTAATTGTTTTCATGTTATTTATAACATCAATTAACATATTCGATATTTCTCCAAATACTTCCCTTTCATGAATAGAAAATTTTTCTGATTTTTTATTTATTAATTTTAAAATTAATAAAGAACATATCGTCAAAATAATTGGAACTAATGCTAATTTCCAATTTAAATAAAAAAGCATTACTATTATTCCTGCTATTTGTAAGACTGATAATGCAAAAATTGGAAATACCTGTGAAACTACAACACCAACCATTTCAAGATCAGACATTAATTTCGAAATTAATTCTCCAGAATTTATCTTCATGAAAAAATCATACGGCAATTTTGTTAACTTTATAATTATTTCCTTTCTAATATCTTTTTTTGCTTTTAAAGCATTAAATTCAAATATAACTTCTCCAAAATAGGTTATTAAAGAAATTCCAAAAAGAGTTGCTATCATCAGTAATATGTACTTAAACAATATATGAATATTTTTAGATGGTATTACTGTATCTATTGTATATTTTATCAATATTGGAAAAATCAATATTGATAATGCCATTAAACTTATAAAAATAATAGCAATTATCTGTCTTTTCCAATACTTCTTAAACAATCCAAACAAAAAATGATTTATTTCTCTTTTTTCTAATTTCTCATTTTTTATTTTTTCTGCCATATGAATAATTCACCTTCTTTTTTATTCGAAAACTTTAAGCATCTTGGATCATATTTATAAAAGTCTTCATAATATTTATATGATACCGCTCTACAACCTCCATTACACATACTGAATTTTTCACAATTAATACAATCTTCAATATTTACATTATATCTAAATTCATTAGCTTTCTGAGAAAACCATATTTCTTTTATTGTATTTTTATATATATTTCCATAACTAAAAGCCTTTTTATTTATACCTTCTACAACATCACATAATATAACTTCTCCATCTGCGCAAATCTGCATAGATATTTTTGCTCCACCACAAGTTATATTTGAAGTATATGTTTTCAATCCAAAAACAACTTTAATATTTCTATTATATATTTCTTCATATTTTTTCCCAGAGTTATAGCATAATTTAAATCTTCCTCCTCAAGAGTTTTAGAAACATTTCCTCTTCCTATAGGTAATAAAGGAACAATTCTTATTTCTTCAACACCTAAAATTGGAAGATTTTTAAATAACTGTTCTAAATCATATAAATTGTCTTTAGTTAAAGTTATTCTTCCTCGAGTCTTTACATTATATACATTACACCAATAAAAAGCCTCTATTATTCATCTTTTTTTAATCCAGTTAGTCTTGACCATTTTTGAGAATCCCATGTATCTATACTAATCTGTATATTTCTTAAACCAGCTTCGACTAATTCAATAATTTTATTTTTAGTTAACAATGTCCCTTTTGTTGAAAGTTCATAATTTATTCTTCTTTTTTCTAAAAAACGAATTATTTCAGATAAACCCGGATGAGCAATAGGATCTCCTCCAGATAATGATACATATTCAACTTTTCCTAATTCCTCTGCTTCCTTTATTATGGAAATAACTTTTTCAGTTGGTAAATATGTTCTAGAAGTGTTTGGATTAAATCTACCAAAGCAATAATCACAATTTAAAGGACAATAATCTGTAAGGAAAAACCTATACTATTTATTTTTTGAGGTATAATCGTAGGATTATCTATTTCAGGAATAAAAATAAATTCATCTTTTTTATATCTAGATAATCTTTTACTTAATTTCTGAGGTAAAATACTAATTATATTAGCTTTTAAATATTTATTTATTAAATCGGTTAGATCATTTTCAACTGTATTGTATGGTACATCATATAAGTTAGAAATATTTAATACTATTTCTTCAATATTTTTTGTTCCATCACATAATGACAAAAAATATGCTTCAGTATGAGTTAAAAAGATCAAATTAGTTCCGCCAATATATTTTAATATAGCTCCCTTGTTAGTCTTTATTAAGTCGATTTTTGGTGATAACAATAATATTTCATTTTTCATAATATCCCCATTCATGTATAATGTTTTCGTATAATTAATAAATTTGATATTTATTTTTAAAAAAAAGCATTCTAACTCTGAGTTATTATATAACTATAGTAATTCTATCCCCCCATGCACAAAAGTTGCTTAAAAAAATCTGACTAACTTTGGTATATAAGTTGGATTGCTACCGGAGAATTAGCTATAGCTCTTACATATAACGAGGCTCTTTTCTTATATACCCAGAGTTAGAATCTAATTCTGAAAGGTTGTGTTTCTATGTTGTTTGTTGGTATCGATGTTTCTACAGATAAACTTGATTATTTTCTTGATAATTCTATCAATGGTGTTGTTGATAATTCTATCGATG
>NZ_LNGH01000038.1 GCF_011057715.1 Marinitoga sp. 38H-ov | reverse complement strand
TCATATTTTCATATAGATAGTATCTTAACCCTAAGTTGTATACACCAAGAATATCTAGTAAGGGAGCTGTGGAAATTTCCATATTTGAAAAAGAAAATCCAATACTTTCAAAATTAACAAAGAAACCCTCATCATGTTGAGGAACAATGTCGGACTTTACTGAAAAGCCAATTACACTAATAATAATAAATGATATAATACTTATTTTTTTCATAATATAACCTCCTCGTGTATAATGTTTTCATATAATTAATAAATCTGATATTTATTTTTAAAAAAATAATTCTAACTCTGAGTTATTATATAACTAAAGTAATTCTGTCACCTCCTGCACTTAAGTGCCTTGAATAGTCTGACTAACTTTGGTATATAAGTTGAATTGCTACCGGAGAATGAGCTATAGCTCTTACATATAACGAGGCTCTTTTCTTATATACCCAGAGTTAGAATCTAATTCTGAAAGGTTGTGTTTCTATGTTGTTTGTTGGTATCGATGTTTCTAAAGATAAACTTGATTATTTTCTTGATAATTCTATCAAAGGTGTTGTTGATAATTCTATCGATGGTTACGAGAAACTTGTTTCTATTTTTAAAGATATGGACGATATCGCTTTTGTTTTGGAACCTACTGGTATTTATTCTAAAAATATTTTTGTTTTTCTTAAGTCTCATGGTTTTGATGATTTATTCTTTGTTTCCCCTTCTAATGTTTCCAGTACCAGAAAGATTCTTAATTGGCCTAAAACTGATAAATTAGATGCTAAAGTTATTCAAAAAACTGCTATTAAGTTTCCTGAGAATCTTACTCCTTTTGTTCTTAAAGATTCTTTTTTTGAATCCCTTAGAGAAATTACTCGTTCAAGATATCATATTTCTCATCAATTAGCTGCTGAAAAAACTTATCTTGCTAGTTTGATTGCAGCTTATTTCCCTGGTCTAGCTAAGGAACTTAATTTATCTAAAACTCTTTTAACTATTTTATCTGATTATTCCGCTGAAGATATTTATAATATGTCTATTAATGATTTATTTAGTTTAGTTTCTTCTTTATCTAAAAGAAGACTCGGTATTGATTTTGCTAAGAAACTTAAGTCTATTATTACTAAGGTTTATCGTTCTACTTTGAATGATTTTAATACGGCTAATTTTAATATTGCTCTTGCTTTTGATAGAATTAAACTTTTACAATCCCAAATCGATCGTATTGACAAACAACTAAACTTATATTTTAAACGTTTAAATACAACTCTTGATACTATACCAGGTATTTCTGTTATTTTATCTATGTCTATTATTTCTGAAATTATTAATATTGATAATTTCGCATCTGATTCTAAATTATCTTCTTATGCAGGATTACGTTGGGATTTAAATGATTCTGGTAAAAAAACTGATAATCACAAAAATTTATCAAAAAAAGGAAATAAATATCTAAGATATTATCTATATCAGGCAGCTTCTTGTGCTATTAGGTATGATCCTGTTCTTAAATCTTATTACAAAAAGAAAAGAGATCAAGGTAAATCTCACAAAGCTGCTGTTGTTTTAACTGCTAGAAAACTAGTTAGAAGTATTTATTATATGCTTAAAAATAATTCATCCTATAATCCTATTGAATTATCTCAATCTTCTAAAAAAATGGTGTTTTTAAAGGATGATAGTAATAATCAATAATAATAATTAAGCGTTTACAATTAACAAAACAACTAAATAATTCTAATTTTTGCACCATGTGCATAATATTTGTTTTACTCTTTTTTCTATCTGTATTATTCTGAATTCTTGTTATTTTTCATCTTTGTTAATTTTCATTGTTTTTTTATTTCCCTCTTGACTTATTACCGGAGACTATTTATTAATTTTTTCACTTTCACTATT
>NZ_LNGH01000037.1 GCF_011057715.1 Marinitoga sp. 38H-ov | reverse complement strand
CTAGATATTGTTTTTATGTATTTATTTATCTATATTTGATTGAGTTTTATTATTTACCTCCTATCTTTGTATTTTGCAACTCAAAAGTAAGCCAAATTATAATTGAAAAATGGGCCAAAAAAATAAAATGTTGAAAACATCCGTGTTTTAAACAATATTAAGTTTTTGTTAAATTCATCTTATTTTTTCATATATAACCTCCTTCATTCCAATGATTTGATAAATTCTTCGGTTTCTTTTAAACGATAACTATTACCATTCATATTTACTAAATATGCTTTGTGAGCCAATCTATCAATCATTGCTGCTGATAATACTGGATCATTAAATATTTCTTCCCATCTGTCAAATGATAAATTTGTTGTTATTATTGTTGATTTTCGTATTGCTCTTAAGGATAATAATGTAAATAATAATTCTGATCCTTCCTTGTCAAAAGATATATATCCTAATTCATCACATATTACCAAATCGTATTTTCCAAATTTATTTTGAAATGTTCTTAATGTCTTATTTGAACGTGATTCTTTTAATTGGGTTATTAATAGTGGTACTGTAATGAATAATACTCTGTATCCTTCTAGTATTGCTTTTATTCCTAATCCTATTGCTATATGTGTTTTTCCAGTTCCAGGATTGCCTGATAATATTACGTTTTGACTGTTTTGTACGAATTCTAATGTTTTTAATACTTTTAGTTTTTTTCTTGCATCTTCTGGTAAATATTCAAGTTTTAAATCTTCTAAATATTTTTTCTGCGGGAAGTTTGCTAATCTTATTCTACTTTTTAACCTTGATTCTATTAATCGTTCATATTCTCTTTTTAATATTTCATGTAAGAAGTTTTCATAGCTTATTTCTGTTTCATTTGCTTCTTTTATATATTCTTTGATGTGGGTTTTTAATTTTGATAATTTTAATTCTTTGGAGTATAATTCCATTTCTTCATATAGTTTATTATTTTTACTCATTGTATCATCTCATTTAGTCTATACAATTGTTTTCTTGAGTATTCTTCTATTGTTCCGTTGTATTTAATTTTTAATTCATTACTTGTATTTTCGTTTATTATTTTTATTTCGGCAAAAGTTATATTTGAGGTTATAATTTCTAGCTTTTCTATTATTTTTTTTATTTGTTTTATTTCTAGGTTTCTTTTTTGAATGTATTCCAATAACATTATGAAATCTTTCGGATTTGTGGTAAAATATTCTTTGTAGATGTTTTTTAGTTCTCTTGGTGCCTGATGCATTGCTAAGCTATTATGTAATGCACCAGGTTTCTTTTTTAATATTGGTATATAATGTTCTATTTTTATTTTCCATATATCTATACCATATACTCTTTCGTGAATAACTATTGGTTTTTCATCATATATTATTATTTTTTCTGGATATAATTTTACTTTTAGCCACTTATCGATATATTCTACTGGTACAGAGTATCTACAGTTATTTACTGTTATTGTTGAGAATTTATCTACATATACTTCTTTTATTACTGAATATTCATATTTTGGTGGTTTTTCTGCTAAATATTTCTTTTCTTCTTCAAATAATTGAATCGTATTTGATTTTATATTTTCATTTATATATTTAAGTCTTGTTTTTAAAAATTCATTTGCTTCTTTTAAATCACTGAATTTATATTTTATTGAAAATACCCTTTGCTTTATTACATTTACACTCTTCTCTACATGCCCTTTTTCATTTGGTTTTCTCACATTGCAAAATCTTATATCAAATTTATAATACATCGATAATTTCATTAAATCTTCTGTTATTTCTCGACCATTTCTTCCTACAAACTTTTTTACTGCAACTTTCATATTGTCATATACTGTTGTTTTATTTATTCCCTCTACATGTTCAAAAAATCTTATATGTGAATCTATGAAACTTTCCATGTTTTGTTTTTCATACAAATATGCATATCTGTAATTACTATACGCAAATGTAAATACTGCTGCTTGTATATTTTTCATTACTCCATCTATCTCTAATTTAATTTCTCCCCAATCAAACTCTACTATATCTCCCGGTGAATATCTTTGTTTTATATATGCTTCCTTCGTTTTTTTATCGTTGAGTTTTCTTACTAGATTATATATTGTTCCAACACTAATTTCATATCCTTCATCTCTTATTATTTCATACATTTGACTTACTGGCATTAATTGTTTTCTTAACCCTTTTTTTCTCTTTATTTCATTTGCTTTTATTAATTCTTGGATTCTCTCTACCAATGCTTCTGTCACTTTCCTAGGTTTCCTGTTTGATGTATTGTATTTGGGTTTTCCTGCTATTTTCTCTACTAAATCTTCATCTATACCTTCGCTGTTTTTATATCCTTCAAATGCTTCTTCATACTCCTTTATATACTTCCCCACTGTTTTTCTATTTATTCCCATTATTCTGCTTATTTCTCTTTGAGATTTCCCTTCTCTAAAATACATGTATATTACTCTTCTTTTTTGGTCCATACTGATCATCCTTTCTAACTCCTCTCTCTTTATTTGAGAAGAGTATATCATTTTTTCTTCCTCAGTGGACCATTTTTCAATTTTATTCATGGGGTACTTTTAGTTTACACTATACAGTAGATCGTTTTTTAAATGACAACCCCCACCACATAAATTTTTTGCCCAACATTTCTTACATTTTTCATTCTTAATACCTATCATTATTTTATTAA
>NZ_LNGH01000036.1 GCF_011057715.1 Marinitoga sp. 38H-ov | reverse complement strand
AATCAAGTTTATCTTTAGAAACATCGATACCAACAAACAACATAGAAACACAACCTTTCAGAATTAGATTCTAACTCTGGGTATATAAGAAAAGAGCCTCGTTATATGTAAGAGCTATAGCTCATTCTCCGGTAGCAATTCAACTTATATACCAAAGTTAGTCAGACTATTCAAGGCACTTAAGTGCAGGAGGTGACAGAATTACTTTAGTTATATAATAACTCAGAGTTAGAATTATTTTTTTAAAAATAAATATCAGATTTATTAATTATATGAAAACATTATACACGAGGAGGTAATTCTGTGAAAAAAACAATTATATACATTGGTGTGTTTTTTTCTATTTTCCTTATTATTTCTATTTTTTTATTTTATATAGGGAGAAATAATTATAATAATTTTATTAGTTCAATTAACAAATACATAATTTCTAACAATGAAAAATTAGTAAATTTCGAAAACATTATTCCAAAAAATATAATTAATGTTTTCGAAGGAAATATTTTAATTAACACCGATGAAGAAAAAACTTTTAATATAAACATAAACGAAGAAGGAGAATATGAATTAATTTTAGAATATTCATATTTAAATAATACTTCAAATAATGGATCTTTAGAAATAAAAATAAATAACAGCGAATATTATTTATCCTCAATAGATAATTACTCTTATTATGAAAACAATATTGATTTAGATAGATATGGAAATGAAATTGTTCCAAATCAAATACAATTAAAATACAATATTTCTTTAGTAAAAGATGGTAAAAGAATAAAAAATAATTTATTCTTTTATTTCAAAAATAATAATACGCTAACAATTAGAAATTTAAAATCTCCTATACAAATAAAAAGAATCTTTTTAAAGAAAAAAGAAAATTTAGTTTCATATTCAGAGTACATAAAAGAATATGAAAACAAACCTATTCATGATTCTACTAT
This sequence comes from Marinitoga sp. 38H-ov, assembly GCF_011057715.1. Classification (NCBI taxonomy): domain Bacteria; kingdom Thermotogati; phylum Thermotogota; class Thermotogae; order Petrotogales; family Petrotogaceae; genus Marinitoga; species Marinitoga sp. 38H-ov. The sequence continues at coordinate 48,856 of NZ_LNGH01000036.1, read as the reverse complement.
AATTCTTGAAGCTGAAGAATTAGCTTTAAAATCTGATTCTTTAATAAGTATAGGTAATTTACAAACATCTCAAATTACTCCATATGAGATTAGAAAGAAAAAATTAAATCATATTTTAGAAAAATCATTTTCTCTTTCTGGACAATCAGTTTTTTGGACATTTAATGTTCAAGAAAGTGGATTATATAATATTGGTTTTAGATATATTCAAACAACAAATAAAGGAATACCTTCCTTTAGGAAAATTGCTATTGATGGCGAAGTTTTGTTCAAAGAGTTAAGTCAATATCCTTTTAAATATACTGGATATAATTGGAAAGATGAAATTCTAGGTAATGATGCTCCATTTTATTTTTATCTAGAAAAAGGAAAACATATTATTTCGATGGAAGTGACTACAGGTCCATATGAAAAATATATTACCTTCCTAACCGAAAAAGTAAAATATTTACAAAATTTGGGATTAGATATTAGAAAATTAATTGGAAATAATTTTGATCCAAATAGAACATGGGATATTGTGAAGTATATACCTACTATTGTTGATGATTTATCTTCATTATCAAAAGAATTAGAAGAAAAGTATAATGAATTAATAAACCTTTTAGGTGAAGATAGTAGATCATCAATTTCTGATTTAATGGTTTCTGCTGAATTAATAAAAGATATTTTAAAGGAACCAGAAAGAATTCCTTTTTATTTAGATGTTATTAGCGAAGGTTCAGCATCAATGTCTCAAAGATTGTCAAATTTGGCTTTAAAACTAAAAGAACAACCAATAGGTTTAGATAAAATATATGTTTTCACAAAATTTCCTGATCTAAATTACAATAGTTTATTAATTTCTGCATATGAAGAATTGTATAAATTATATTTATCATTATTAAATAAAAATGAAAGTTATTCTGTATATGAAGAAGTTGAAGAAAATACATTAAATGTTTGGGTAAATAGACCTGTACAATATGTTGAGACATTACAATATTTAATTGATTCTGATTTTACAAAAAAATATGGAATTAATGTTAAACTTTCAATTATGCAAAATGAACAAAAGCTAATTTTAGCTAGTGCAGCAGGTAATTCTCCTGATATTGCATTAAGTATTAGTAGTTGGATACCTTTTGAACTTGCTATCAGAGGCGCATTATATCCACTATCTAATTTCAAAGATTTTATTCCTACTTTGAGAAATGATTATAATTTAGAAACATTATTACCAATGGTTATAGAAGATAAAATTTATGGAGTTACTGAAACTCAAAACTTTTATATTTTAATGTATAGAAAGGATATATTGAATAAATTAAATATTCCTATTCCTAATACATGGGATGATGTGAAAAAGATTTTGCCAGAATTACAACGTAGAGGTATGAATTTCTTTATTCCTTTATCAGAACAAACTACAAAATATTTTAATACTACAGCACCTTTTATATTTCAAAATAAAGGAAGGATTTATTCAAAGAATGGTCTAAAAGCTGCCATTAGTGATGAAAATTCAATAAAAGGTTTTGAACTAATGACTGAATTATATTCAATTTATGGACTTCCAGAACAGGTTGCTAGTTTCTATAATGAATTTAGATATGGAAGAATACCAATTGGAATTTCGGAATTTAACAATTATAATCTACTTACAAATGCTGCTGATGAAATATATGGTTTATGGGATATTGCTCCATCGCCTGGTGTTAAAATAGGAAATGATGTATATAGATACCAAGTTTCAAGTGATAGAGCAGATGTTATATTTAAATCTTCAAATAAAAAAGAACAAGCGTGGCTATTCTTAAAATGGTGGCTTTCTAAAGAAACTCAAGTAAAATACGCAAAAGCATTAGTAAATAGATATGGACCTGAATATATGTGGAACACAGCGAATATTTCAGCATTTAAAGAATTAGACTATTTCCCTGAAAAACACAAACAAACAATTGTTGAGCAATGGAAATGGATTAGAGAAGTTCAAAGGCATCCTGGTGGATATATGACAGAAAGAGAAGTAAGTAATATATGGAACATGGTTGTTATCGAAGGAAAAGAATTAAGACCTTCTATAGATAGATCTGAAATATTAATAAATAGAGAACTTGAAAGAAAACTTACTGAATTTGGATATATACAGGATGGTAAAGTTATAAAAGATTATCCAATGTATGATTCTATTTTCGATTTACTTGAGAGGTGGAACAATGAATAAAAAAAATCACTGGTTAATTTTATCTCCATATTTGATTTTATTTTTTGCTTTTATACTATTACCAATATTTGTAGCAATTTTCTTATCATTCACATATTTTAACACTATTCAACCACCTAAAATTATTGGATTTCAAAACTATATTACATTATTAACAAGAGACGAAATTTTTATGCAAAAAGTATTACCAAATACTATTAAATTCTCTTTAATTGTTGGACCAGGTGGATATATGTTATCTTTTATTTTAGCCTGGTTAATTGCTCAATTACCTAAAATTCCTAGAACAATATATGCATTAATATTATATTCTCCATCTTTAACAGCTGGTGTAACAATGTCCGTTCTATGGAGAGTTTTATTCAACGGAGATCAACAAGGTTATTTAAATGCTTTACTTTTAAGTTTAGGATTAATTGATAAACCAGTACAATGGCTTCAATCTCCTGATCATCTATTAACAATTATGATTATTGTTTCTCTTTGGAGTAGTATGGGTGTTGGATTCTTAGCTATGTTGGCAGGTATTTTGAATATTGACGAGTCATTGTATGAAGCAGCATATATTGATGGTTTAAAAAATAGATTCCAAGAAATTATATATATTACTATTCCTGCTATGAAACCACAAATGTTATTTGGAGCTGTTATGTCAATAGTTTATACTTTTACATCAGCAGGAATTGGTGTTGCATTATCTGGTACTAATCCTACTCCTCAATATGCAGGGCAATTAATTGTAAATCATATTGAAGATTATGGATTTTTAAGGTATGAAATGGGATATGCTTCAGCAGTTTCAGTAGCTCTTTTAATTATAATTTATATATTCTCCAGGATTTCTTGGAAGTTATTTGGCGAATAGGAGGTATTTATATGATTAAAGCCAAAAATAATCCACAATCATTTCATAAAAGTCAAATAAAATATCATTTAATTTTAATTCCTATTTCTTTTGTTATGCTATTACCTATTATATTCATCTTTTCACAAGCGTTTAAACCTATGGATGAATTATATTTATATCCACCTAGATTTTTAGTTAGAAAACCAACTTTGGATAATTTTTTCGAACTTTTTAGAATGACTCAGGGCTCTTCTATCCCTATTAGTAGATATTTAATAAACAGTATATTAACAGCTATTGCAACTGTTATTTTGACAATAATTATTTCTGTATTAGCTGGTTATGGCTTATCTAAAAAGAAATTTAAATCAAAAAATATAATTTTTTCTTTAAATAATTTAGCTTTAATGTTTGTTCCTACTGCAGTTATTATACCTAGATATTTAATCATTCAAAAGATGGGATTAATTGATACATTTTGGATTAATATACTATCATTATTAGCTATGCCTATAGGTGTATTTTTAATTAAACAGTTTATAGATCAAATACCTGATGCATTAATAGAAGCTGCATATATTGATGGAGCATCAGATTTAAATATAATATTTAATATTGTCATTCCATTGTTAAAACCAGCTATTGCAACTGTTGGTATATTAGCTTTCCAAGCTGCATGGAATAGTGCAGAAGCATCTATTTATTATATAAACAATGAAAATTTAAAAACCTTTGCATTTTATGTAACCAATTTAACTGCTTTAACTGGAAACACTGTTGCTGGTCAAGGTATTGCAGCTGCTGCTAGTTTAATTATGTTTGTTCCTAATTTAATTCTATTTATTTTCATGCAATCCAAAGTTATGAATACTATGGCTCATAGTGGATTGAAATAGGAGGAGTTGTTGTGAAAAGATTAATATTATTCAATTTGATTATATTATTAATAATAATTTCTTTTTCTAGTAATAATACTTTTTTAACTTACTCTTTGAGTAAAAACAATCAATGGAAGGTTACTCAAGATGCATATATAGTTAGTGAGGTATTATTTGGAGACTTAGATTTATATTATCCTCAAGATATGTATATATATAATAATAAAATGTATATTGCAGATAGCGGTAATGCAAGAATATTAGTATATGATATGAAAAATAAAAATTATGAAGAAATTGGTGCCTGGTCGTTATTTACACCTTCAGGAGTATTTGTTACCGATGAATATATTTATGTAGCTGATCCTGGTACATCAGAAGTTGTTATATTTGATCATTATGGTGAAGAAGTCAAAAGAATTGGAAGACCTAAAAGTATTTTATTTGGTAAAAATAATAAATTTAAACCAAAAAAATTAGTTGTTGATAAAAGAGGGAATATTTATATTGTTAGTGAAGGTTCATCAGATGGGATTATCCAGCTTGATAAAAATGGTGAATTTCTTGGATTTTTCGGATCAAATAAAACTTATTTTGGTTTCTTAGATAAAATTTTAGATATTTTTTATTCAGAAGAACAAAAATCAAAATTGTTAAGTAGAATTCCTAGGCCATACAATAACTTAACAATTGACAAAAAAGGTTTAGTTTATACAGTAACAAGAAAATCCGGTGGAGATGCTATTAAAAAACATAATACTATAGGAAATAATATATTATACCTTTCAAGAAAAAATGGTATGATAGATGAAAAAAACTTTGTTGACTTAGCGGTAGACAATTCAGGAAGAATATATGCATTAACTGAAACAGGTTTAATATATGAATATGACTCTGAAGGAAGACTTATTTTTTCTTTTGGTGGAAGAGCTATTTCATCAGAAAAAAATGGTTTAATTTCAGTTGCTACTGCTATTAGCGTTGATGAAAATAACAATATCTATGTGTTAGATAGAGATAGTGGATTAGTTCATGTTTTTACACCATCTATATATGCAGACTTAATTCATCAAGCCTTAGATTTCTATGTACAAGGTAAATATTTAGAAAGTAAAGACATATGGCAAAACGTTTTAAAATATGATGGGTATATAAATATTGCTCATAATGGAATTGCAAAAGCATATTTTCAAGAAAAAAATTATGAACTTGCAGCAAAACATTTTAAGATAGCTTCTAATAGAGAAGGATATTCTGAAGCATTTTGGGAAATAAGAAATTCCTTTCTTCAAAAATATATTCCTCATATATTAGCTATAATTATTTTAATATACATATTATTAGAATTTAAAATTATAAAATTTAAAAAGAAAAAAATAAAATCCAGATTGATTAATGATATATTATACATAAAAAATCTTCTAAAACATCCTATAGATAGTTTTTACTATTTAAAGAAAGGAACACATGGAAGTATATTATCTGCTACAATAATATACTTTATTTTTGCATTAGTTGTGGTTTTTGATTATATGGGTAGAAGTTTTATATTTAATCTAAACACTTCAGAAAGATCTGTATTTTATGTAATGTTTGTAGCTTTAGGACCAACTATATTATTTGTTTTCTCTAATTATTTAGTAAGTTCTATAAATGATGGAAAAGGTACTTTAAAAAATATTTATATATTTACTGCATATTCATTTGCTCCTTATATACTTTTACAACCATTTGTAATTTTATTGTCTTATGGCCTAACATTTAATGAAAGTTTCTTAATTCAATTTTCATCATTATTTATTATTGTTTGGACATTTATAGTGCTATTTTTAGGAATACAAGAAACTCATCACTATAGTGCTGGAGGTACTATCAAAAGTATTTTATTATCATTAGTTTGGATTTTAGTTATTATTCTAATTTACTCAATAGTTTTCATGCTATGGGATCAAATATTTGAAACCATATATAGTATTGTTCAGGAGGTTTTATACCATGCTCGCTAAAAATATATTTACAAAATTATCATATGAAAAGTTAAGAATAATAAAATCAAAAATTATAGTATTAATTGTTTTATTAATTACTACAATTTCCTTTTCTGAAGTTTATTCATCAAATAGATACACTAAGGTTGATAATTTAGCTAAGGTAAAAAATTCATTGAGTTTAGAAAATTACACATTAGTTTTAGAAAATGAATATTTTGAAATATATACAAATGGAAAAGATATAAGAATTAAGAATAAAAAAAGCGGATATATATGGGGCAATCCTGATAATTTAACAGGATTAAACAAAATTTGGTCTAATATAGCATCTTCAATTATTGGTATAGAATATTTTGATGATAAATCATTAAGTTATATAACAGGTATAGATTCAAAAGAAGAAATAATTGATAATGGTATTAAATGGGATATTTTTTCAGAAGAATTAGGTATTAAATTTAATTTATTTTTATATTTAAAAAATGATCATTTGGAATTTTATTTACCTAAAGATTCAATTATCGAAGAAAAAGAGTTTAAATTAGGTTCTGTATATATAATGCCATTTTTAGGAGCAGTTAATGAAGATGAAATACCTGGGTATATATTATTACCTGACGGTGCTGGAGCATTAATAAGGTTTTCTAAAGAAAAAAATTATTCAAATTGGTTTGAAAAAAGAGTTTACGGAAAAGATTATGGCATAGAAAATTTAGCCTTTGCTAATAATTTAAATGTAAATAGGCCAAATGATTTTTTAAAAGAAGAACCTATAATACATGTACCTGTATATGGAATAGTTCATGGAGTTAATCAAAATGCATTTTTTAGTGTGATTAATTCTGGAGCCGAATACTCTTCAATTGTTGCATATCCAAGTGGAGCACTTAGCGGTTATAATTGGGCATCTGTTAAATTTATTTATAGGCAAAAATATTTACAACCAACAAGCAGAAGTGGAAATGGTGTTCAAATTGCACAAAAAGAAAAAAATAGTTTTGATGCTAAATTAAGCTTATACTTTTTAACTGGCGATGATGCTAATTATGTTGGTATTGCAAAAAAATATAAAAAATTACTGTTCAATAATGTTGAAAATAAAGAAATTAATAAAAAAATACCTTTAGCTTTAGAAATAGTTTTAAATGATATAGAAAAAAAGCTATTAGGTTTTTCAAATTTAAAAACCTCTTCTTTGGAGTTCTTAAAATCATTAAATGAATTAAATATTGAAAACAAATTGATATTAATTGATGGCTGGCAAAAAAACGGCGCACATGGAAATAAAATAAAACAAAATAAAGTATACAATAGAGAAATAATTGAATATGCTAAAAATAATTCAAATATTTTCTTTGTAAATAATGTAACTAAGGTTAACGATTTACAAATAAACAAAGGAAATGAAGCTGGAATAAATCTATCTCAATACCCTATATATGAAGATAGGGATAATAAACAATTATGGTATTATAGATCCTTTTATACAAATATTAAACTTGCTAATAAATATTTAAAAGAAAAATTTGAAATGTTTAATAACAATGGAATAAATAATTTTGCAGTTAAATATTTTGGAAACAAATTATACGGAAACTTACATGTTGATGAAAAAATATTTAGAGATGAAGCAAAAAGATTAATTATAAACACTATAGAAAATTACTCAAATAATAATTTATTATTATATTCTCCAAATGATTACTTATGGAAATATATTAAAGGATTTTTAAATATTCCAATGAATAATAGTCAATATATATATGAAACTGATACTGTTCCGTTTTTACAAATTATTTTAAGCGGATATATTGATTACTTTACTCCATATATGAATGTAGGATTTTTTTCTAGATTGGATATATTAAAAACTATTGATTTTGGTGCTTATCCATCATTTATAATTACAGAAATTGATAATTATCTTTTAAGAAATACTGCTTTAGCTGATTATCCTTCAACAAAATATGATGATTGGAAAGATACTATAATAAATATATATAACGAAATTAATTCAGCTTTAAGTGAATTCAGAGGGCATTATATTATAAACAGAATTGTATTAACAGATGGAGTGGTAAAAAATACATATGATAATGGAAAATCTATAATTATTAATTATACTAATAATGATTATGCATATAATACTAATATTATAGTTAAAGCAGAATCATGGAAAATTATTAATGAAGGGGTTAATAATTATGAAAATGAAAACTAAAAAAGCATTTTTTGGATATTTGTTTTTTTCTCCTTGGATAATAGGATTCATATTTTTTACTGCATATCCATTTTTTTATTCATTATATTTGAGTTTTTTCAATGTTAAATTCAAATCAACAGGAATTGAATCAACATTTGTTGGTTTAAAACATTATTTATATGCTTTTAGAGGTGATATTAATTTCCCTATTGCTTTAACAGATACTTTAATAAATATAATATTATCAGTTCCATTAATACTTATATTTTCATTAATAATAGCTATTCTTTTAAACTCACAAATTAAAGCTAGAGCATTTTTTAGATTATTGTATTTTTTACCTGTTGTTATAATTAGTGGTCCAGTTGTTTCAGAATTAGTTTCAAATAATGCTGCTAGAATTGTAGATCCAGGTAAATATTTCATTTATAAATTTTTCACTACTTTACCAGATAGAATAAGTTTCCCTTTTTTGTATATGTTTGATAATTTAGTATTAATACTATGGTTTTCAGGGGTTCAAATTATATTCTTTTTAGCAGGTTTGCAAAAAATCAACTCAAGTGTATATGAAGCTGCAAAGATCGATGGCGCTAATTCATGGATAATTTTTTGGAAAATTACTTTACCTTTAATAAGACCTTTTATACTTGTAAATGCTATATATACAATAATGGAACTCGCTTCATTTGCTAATAATTCTATCAATGGAGTTATAACTATGCATATGTTTGACATTGATAAACCATACTCTTATTCATCTGCATTATCATGGATTTATTTTATATCTATTGCGATTATTATTGCGATTACATATCTTTTATTAAAAGAGAGGCGTAGAGTATGAAATATAGAAAATATTTAAATGCAAAAAGATATTTAAACACAAAAATATTAATCTATGTAATATTAATAGGCGTTGGATATGCATATTTATATCCTATGCTTTATATGATTTCTACTAGTTTCATGAGCTCTGAAGATTTAATAAATCCCACAATTAGATGGTTACCAGTACATCCTTCATTGAGAAACTTTAGATTAGCTTTTGATGTTTTAGAAGTAACCAAAACATTTTTTAATAGTGTTTATTTATCTTTAGTACCAGCTATTTTACAAACTTTAAGTACTGCAATAATAGCATATGGTTTGGCAAGATTTGAATTCCCTTTAAAAAAATTATTTTTTGTATTAGTATTATTAACATTTTTAATTCCAGCACAAACTACCTTAGTTACAAAGTATATGTTATTTAGTAGACTAAAAATTGCAGGTACACCATTGGCATCATTTTTACCAACCTTATTTGGTCAAGGTATAAAAAGTACAATTTTCATATTGTTATATTACAATTTCTTTAGTATGTTACCAAGGGCATTAGATGAAGCTGCTGAAATTGATGGGGCAACACAAACTCAAATCTTTTGGAAGATAATGCTACCATTATCAATCCCAGCTATTGTTACAACTTTTATATTCTCTTTAGTATGGTATTGGAATGAAACATTGCTATCAGGATTACTTGTTGGAAATTCATTAAAAACATTACCTCTTGCATTAAGAGACTTTGTAGCAAAATACGCTGAAATGTTTCCATCACAGATTGGAAACTCTACTAATAGATTAAATGAAGGTATAAGAATGGCTGCGACATTAATAACTATTTTACCGCTATTAATTACTTATTTATTCTTACAAAGGCAATTTATTGAAAGTATTGAAAAAGCTGGAATTACCGGGGAGTGATTTTATGAAAAAATTAGTGTTTTTACTCATAATTATTTTACCATTATTAGGATGCACCAATAGATTTATTTATGGAGATGATGGAATGTCAAATTGGGAGCTAGTTTGGAAAGAAGATTTTAATGAAATTAACACTGATATTTGGAAATTTGAAATTGGTAATGGACACCCTAGAAATCCAGGATGGGGAAATAATGAATTACAATATTATACAGAAGATAATGCATATATAGAAAATGGTTATTTAGTAATTGAAGCTAAAAAAGAAAAAAAATATGATTCATTTGGCTCATATAATTATACTTCTAGCAGAATAAAAACTCAAGGTAAGTTTAAAATAAAATATGGAAAAATTGAAGCTAGAGCAAAATTTCCTTTTGGAAAAGGATTATGGCCTGCAATTTGGTTACTAGGAAATAATATTACTTATGTTGGTTGGCCATTGTGTGGAGAAATTGATATAGTAGAATTTTTAGGTCATGATAAATATTCTGTATACGGTACAGTTCATGGTCCAGGATACTCTGGGAAAAATGGAATATCAAGAAAATATACAGATTATGATTCAAATTTTGTAGATAATTTTCACACATTTGGCTTAGAATGGGATGAAAATCAAATATCTTTTTTAGTTGATGGAAATGTTTATTCAACAGTAAAAAAAGATGTTATAAAGAAAAGAGGATTAAATTGGGTATTTGATAACTATTTCTTTTTTATAGTAAATCTAGCTGTTGGTGGAAATTGGCCCGGATATCCTGATTATAGAACAAAGTTTCCTGCAAAAATGTATGTGGACTATATAAAAGTTTGGCAAAAAAAAGAGGATTAATTTTGAGGTGATATTATGGCAAATATAAAAGATGTTGCTAAACTTTCAAATGTTTCTGTTGCGACGGTTTCACGCGTATTAAATGGAAGTGAAAATGTTTCTGCTGAAACACGAAAAAGAGTTTTAAAAGCTATTAAAAAATTAAATTATAAGCCAAAACCTTCTTTTAGTAATAATATATTATTCAAAACTATAGGTGTTTTAGTGCCGGATATTAGAGGTTATCATTATAGCGATATTGTTATGGCAATTGAAAGTTTTGCATATGAAAAGGGTTTTGACATAATGTTGGCTATTCCAAAAAATGACCCTTTAAATGAAAAAAATATTCTTGATCAATATTTTAAAAGAAAAGTTGACGGAATAATTTTAGCAGAATTCTATGGAGATACTAAATTAATTGATAGGTTTATTAACAGCGGAGTTCCTATTGTGGTTATGGATTTTAATGTTGAAGAGATCAATTTTGATGTTGTTAATGTAGATAATGAAGGTGGAGCATATAAGGCTATTGAATATTTATATAAAAATGGACATAGAAATATATTTGTAATTAGAGGTCCTAATAATTCTCCTGCAGCTATTGAAAGATTAAAAGGGATCAGAAAATTTATGTATAAAAAATCTGATTTGAATGTTATTTTTTCTGAAACTGAAGGATATAATCCAAATGACGGAAGTGATGCAATTTATTCATATTTAGCAAAAAATCCTTTAAACTTTACAGCTGTTTTTGCCGTTAATGACTGGACCGCGTTTGGTGCAATGGATGCTTTAAAAAGCTATGGTTATAAAATACCAGATGATGTTTCTATTATTGGATTTGACGATTCTCCTTTTGCTGAATTTGTAAATCCAAAACTTACTACAATTAAGCAACCTAGAGAAGAAATAGGCATAACAGCTACAGAAATATTAATTGAAAGAATTACAAATAAGAGAAAGAGATTACCTAAAAACGTTGTTCTTCCAACAACCTTAATTGAAAGAAATAGTGTGAGGAGGATTAATAATGAATATTGAAGATTTTATTAATAACATGACATTAGATGAAAAACTAGATTTTATAGTTGGTCCAGGATTACCTGGTCAATTTGGTAATGATGATGTTGAAGTTAGAGGAACAGTAGGAATTATTCGTGGGGTTAAGGGATTACCAGATATTTATCTAGCTGACGGCCCTGCCGGTTTAAGAATTTTCCCTGATAGAGAAAATAATAAATACTATGCAACTTCATTCCCTATTGAATCTATGTTAGCTTCAACTTGGAATAGAGACATTCTTAGAGAAGTTGGAGAAGCAATGGGGGAAGAAACTAAAGAATATGGTGTTGATGTATTATTAGCCCCTGCTTTAAATATTCAAAGGAATCCATTAGGTGGTAGAAACTTTGAATATTATTCTGAAGATCCGCTTGTTTCTGGAGAAATGGCAGCTAGCTTTGTTGAAGGAGTTCAATCAAAAGGAGTTGGAACATCTATTAAACATTTTGTTGCAAACAATCAGGAAACAAATAGAATGAAAATAGATACTATTGTTTCAGAAAGAGCATTAAGAGAAATATATTTAAAAAGTTTTGAAATTGCATTAAAAGCAAAACCTTGGACAGTTATGACAGCATATAATAAGGTTAATGGATATTATTGTTCTCAAAGCGAGTACTTAATAAAAAAGATTTTAAGAGAAGAATGGGGATTTGATGGTTTAGTAATGAGCGATTGGTTTGCAGGTGATTCTGGAGCACATCAAGTAAAAGCCGGAAATGATTTAATTATGCCAGGAAAATCTTATCAAGTCTTAAATTATAGAATTGATGAAAGAGAAGAAATAAAAAAAGGATTAAATGAAGGTATATTAACTGAAGAAGATATTGATGAAGCTATAAGAAACTTATTGAATTTAGTTATAAAAACACCTAAATATAATAATTATAATTATTCAAATAATCCTAATTTAGATGAACATGCAAAAACAGCATATAATGCTGCATTAGAAGGAATTGTGTTATTAAAAAATAATGATGTTTTTCCTATAAAAGATAAAAAAGTAGCTGTATTTGGTACAGCTCAAATTGAAACAATTAAAGGCGGTTTAGGAAGCGGCGACACTCATCCAAAGTATGTAATTAACATAATTGATGGTTTTAAAGAAAAAAATATTGATTTTGATGAAAAACTATATAATATATATAAAAATAAAATTGAAGAATTACGAAAAGAAAAATATAAACCATATCATAATGATTTAGGACATACATTATATCCAAGATTACCCCAAAACGTTATTGATAATATTTCTTATTACGCCGATAATAATGATTTGGCAATTATAGTTATTAGCAGAATATCTGGAGAATTTTTTGATATTGATATTAAAGATTTTTACTTATACGATGATGAAATAAAATTAATAAAAGAGGTTTCAAAAGAATTTAGAAAGAGAAATAAAAAAGTAGGTATTCTTTTAAATATTGGATCACCAATTGAAATGGCAACTTGGGAAGAACTTGTAGATGGAATAATGCTAATATGGCAAGCAGGCCAAGAAACGGGAAGAGCTGTTGCTGATATTGTAAAAGGAAATCATTCTCCATCAGGAAAATTAGCTTTAACAATTGCAAAAAGATTTGAAGATCTACCTTCATTACCATTTCCTGTAAATGGAGATGAGGTTATATATGACGAAGGAATTTATGTTGGATATAGATATTTTGATACATTTAAAAAAGAACCTTTATATGAATTTGGATATGGTTTATCATATACTAAATTTGAATATTCAAATTTAGATATTAAAAAAGATAATGAAAAATTATTTATTTCATTTAACGTAAAAAATATTGGCGGATTCCCAGGAAAAGAAATTTCTCAAATTTATATACGAGCTCCAAAGGGAAAAATAGATAAACCTTTCCAAGAACTTAAAGGATTTGAAAAAACAAAATTATTAAATCCAGGAGAATTTCAAAAAATTAATATTAAAATAAATATTAAAGATTTATCTAGTTACCATGAAGGTTGGATTTTAGAACATGGACAATATGAGATTAGGGTTGGTGCTTCTTCTAGAGACATTAGATTAATTGAAAAAATTGACTTATAATAAATCCCATCTGGCAAGATGGGATATTTCTTTAGTTAAATATATATTTTTTTTAAGAAAAAAATTTCTAATATTAAAATATTGGATAATATTTTTATCAATATTTAAAATAAAATTAATGTATTCTTTTTTTTTAATAAAATAAGGTAAAATTTTTTTGTCCATGGAAAAGAATTTTTCACTTTAAATTTATGACTACGGAAGGTAACATGGATGCTTTAAATTTTATCCAGGGAAATACGGAAATAAACATTTTATTATGCGAACAAAATAAATACTAATTTGCAAATGAGTATTGGAAATATTAATGAAAATAAAAAACTATATGTAAGTATACTTCTAACATAAGTAATTTATTATCAATAGCTACTGATTTTTTGCAAGAGCTTTTACAAAGGAACTTAAAAGAATAAACAAATCTTTTAAAATGAAATTTTTTTTGATAATATAAGTTTAAGATTTTTTTCACAAATAATACTTTATAATAGTAATTTATATAAAGTAAAAATATTGGATAATTTTATATGGCTTTAGACTAAGATGAGTATAATGGAAAATTCAGGCTTTAGTTGAAAAGTATGAAAATATAAATAAGGAAACTGAAATGATATTGAAAAAGCAATTAGAACAAAGTACAGAGAAGAGAAGAGTTTAGAGTTTTTAAAGGAACCAAAAGAACAGGAAAATAATAACAAAATTTGACGAGTAGCTTTGGATAGAAACAATAGATAAGGTAGTTGTGAGTAGAGATGGGAAAACAACTTTTGTAGAAGTAATGAAGAAGAAATAAAAAAGGGGGCTATGAACGTTTAGTAACTTTTAATGTGTCAAAATAAAGTTAGATGTAAATTGAATTATACACGAATTATTGATAGATTAACGTTAAGATATATGTAGAATTATGTAGTAAATAAAAGAAATTTTATTATTGACTGGATATATATAATATAAATCTTCACAAAAAATAAGATGAATTTATCTGTAAATTTTAAAAAGAATTTTATATTTAATATAGATATGGGTAAGAGTTAAAAATAAGTAATATTATTTTATTGAGAAAGAAATGAAATAACAGGAAAGTTATTAAATAAAAATAACTTAAAAAAGATTGGGCATGTAGTAATATTAACATTTTAAGTAGGGATGAATAATGTGCAACCAATAATACTATACAATGTAACAGTATCTAAAATAGTTAAGGACAGTATTAGATGAGTTAATTGTAGATGTAAATGAACAATTAGTTCAAAAAATATTAATAATTTATGATTTTGTATATAATCAACCGGTTGATTTGTATAAATATATTATCATAATAATTAACATTATTATTTAAATGAAGGAGGGAGGCAAATGTTAAAAATTATTGAAGTGCTTGGTGTAAGTTGGTCAACAGGAAATTTAATTTATGATTACCTAACAGGCGCTGCTTGGTGGGCATGGATGATTGATGCTGGATTTTTAGTAGCTGGTATTGTAAGTGGTGGAGTTGCTGCATTAATGAAACAAGCAGTAAAAATGGGATTAAGAGAAGCAATAAAAGGTTTATCTAGAAAAGCCGCAATTCTTCTTTAAGAATAATTTAAGTGAATTATTTAATAAAATATTATTATTATTATTATTATTATTATTATATATGATTAGTTTAAAAGCGGAATATAGGTAGCAATGGATTAAGTGTTGTTACCTATATTCATTGTTAAATTGTTATATAATTAAATGTAGGTGATGAAATGAGTATAGTTAACGTGTTTAGGCTATATATTAGTCTTTTTTTTAATCTTAATAAAAATTATTTTTATGAAAGATATAAATTTCTCAGTAAAAGCTACAAAATCGATAAGATACTTTATGGAATATGGTATTTTACAAAAAATTATTTTATGCTATTTTTATCAATTATATTAGTAACATATTTAATAAAAATGCCATCATTAAACATTTTAATTATTATAATTCCTCTATTATCTACATTTATAAAGATAGACAATAGAGACTGGAAATTGTTTTTTAGAAATGATTTCATTTTAGAGATCCCAAATGAAAAGGAACGGTTTAGAGTTATTTTATTAGGGAATATGTTTATTAATCTCATTATTGAAAATAATGTAATATTATTATCAGTTATTTTAGGTATAGTATTAAATTATAGAGTTTATCAAATAGTAGCTTTTATTTTAATGTATATTATAACATATATAGCATTACTTTCACTTAGTTTTATAATGCAAATTGGAAATATAAAAATTAAACGTATATTTTCTTTTTTAAGCTATTTATTTGAAATGACTACAACTGCTATACTCGTTTATTTAATCATAGATTTTTTTATTAAATTATTTATTACTTTTAGCTTAGAATTAAAATCTAAGAATATTTTGTATAGTTTATTTCAAAATATAATGCTTTCTTTAAACCAGGTTGGAAATTTAATTATTCAAAATAGTTTAAATATAAATATTATAATATTTATATTTGATATTATAATAATTTTTATTACTTTAAGAACTTTAAAAAATATAAATAGTAAATATAATAATTATGAAGAAAACTATCAGTATCGCGTTAATAACTTTTATCTACTGAGTTTATTTAGAAAAATTACTTTTAAGTTTATTAATTTAGATAATTTTTACAAAACTATGATAGATAAAGAGTTTTCGCTGTTTGCTTCTATATATAAATTTAATTTTAAAGATTATTTTTATATATTTATATTAGACAGATCTTTTGCATTTTTAATTGCAGTAATATTAATATTTTTAAAATATCCATTTAACAATTCTTATATAGTTATGTTAATACTTTCATCGATGCTATTAATTACAGACATAAATTCAGCAACTGGTGTAAAGATGATTGCAAACTTATCTTTTATTGCAGACTATAATACATTAATAACTGCAAATACATGTGGGGTTAAAATTAAAGAATTATTAAAAGCTAAAATAATATTTTTTTATATAATGAAAACATTTTCTTATATTTTATTAGTTGGGGGCATTTTCATCTTTTCTTTAATACTTGGAGCTCCAATTTGGTTTATAATACTTTTGGTTTTAGAACTTATATTAATAATAATTTTTATACCTAAGATGTATATAACCAATAACCTTATATATACAAGAATGGATTATAAGAATTATGAAAAGTATTTAGACGAAACAAAAATATTACAATATGGTACTAAAGAATTTTATCCTTTAAACGCAATGTTTAGAATACTAAGTGTGTTATTAATATTTACTATAATAATTTTGCTTCTGTTTGAAAAAATTAATATCCCAATTGTAGTATTAGTAATAAGCTCAATTAAAATAATTACAATAAGTTTTACATACTTAGTAATGCAGAGAATTAGAAATAATATTTTAGAATTTGTTGAAAGGGGTAATTATTCTGCAGACTTTACAAAAATATTTAAAAAATCTAATAGTAAGAAATAAAAATATTGCAATAGCTACAATATTTGTTTATATATTATCATTAATAGCAATTTTTACAATTACTTTTTGTACAAATATCAGCAAATTACCAGATGTATCTGATATATATGAAAAATCTGTTAGTTTTTTTAATGTTTTTATACATAATATAGTATTGGTTATTCAAAATATTTTTTTAGGATTAATAACATTAGGTATTTATGGTTTATATGTTTTAATTCAAAATGTGATTGCGTTAGGGTCAATATCAAATTCGTTGATTTCTCATTCAATGATTATATTTGTTTATAAAATGATTCCACATGGTTTAATAGAACTTTTAGGAATGTCATATTCAGTTGTTATTCCATATGTTTTGTATATTCGTGGATTTAATGCTTTTGTAAAAGTTACAAAAAGAGAGGAAAAGTTACTAAGTGAATTAATAAAGCTAGGGTTATTCATATTAAGGTCTATTATTTTTTTAGTAATTTTATTTTTTATTGCAGCAATTGTAGAAGTTATAGTTTCAAGAATTAAATTTATGAATTAGGGGGAGAAAAATGGAGTGTTTAATTGAAGTAAGAAATTTAACTTTTGGTTATGAAGATATTCCGATTTTAAAAAACTTTAATCTTAAAGTTAACAATGGTGAAATTTTATTAATTGAAGGGGATAATGGAGTTGGTAAGACTACCTTATTAAAATGTATTGGAGCTATATTAAATGGAGGTAAGAACGTTTATTTTGAGGGTAAGCATTTATTAGAACATAAGGATTTAATAAAAAATATTTCTTTTGTGTTGAGTGAAGATACATTATATGAATATTTAACTGTTGGTGAAAATATTAAATTTTACAAAAATTTATTTAATGAAAATCATAATTATGATGCTAAAATAAAAGAGTATATAGAACTTTTTGGCATAGAGCAATATTATGATGTACTAGTTAAAAATTTGTCACAAGGAACTCGTAATAAATTATATCTTGCAATAATGATGTCAAAAAATTTTAAAGCTTTAGTATTAGATGAACCTTTTACTGCTTTAGACAAGATGACTCAAGAAAAAATTATATCAAAAATAAAATTTGAAGCAATGGAAAATAATAAAGCTGTTATTATGGTGACTCATATAGATGAGTTTAAAAAAATTGCTACAAGAAGAATTAATATTACAAAATTTGAGTGTTAAAAAGCAAATTAAATGTTTAATAAAATATTAGATAAAGATGATAAAGCTTAATGTCAAATAGTTTAATAAGACATATAGTGTAATGTCAAGTAATAAAATCGGAAATCAAGAATAAAGCTGCATTCAATCGACTTAAAAAGTCAATAATAATCTAACAAATAAACAGAATTTAACTCACAGGGAATAAATGAAAATATATTAGTTCTTTCTATGTAATTTAAGATTAAATTCGGTAACTAATGCCAAAAAGCTTGAAATTAAAAAATTTTTTGTTCAAAAAATTTAAAAAAAATTAGATTTTTAAACATAAAATGAAAATTTAATGATACCAAAGTTATTTTTGTATCAACTTTTTCTTATGCGGAATCATTTAAATAAATAATAGGATTATCAACTATTTTAGAAAATGGCATAGATTATAAGTAGGTCTCTAATTCTACTTTTAACACTGTAGAAATTATAAAATACATGATTGATGCAAAAATTCTTTGTTTATCAATGTTTATACACATTGAAACATTAAGAATGATGAAGGATATAAAAAAGTTTAAAGGTAAGGAATGATAAATGAATTTAATGAAATTGCAAGATCTAAAAGAGTATGATGCGCGAATTTTCCTATACAGAAAACGGATTAAATCATTGGATTAAAAATCACTTGTTTTTTCATCATATATAATTTTTCTTTATTAATACTTA
Organism: Marinitoga sp. 38H-ov; assembly: GCF_011057715.1. NCBI lineage: Bacteria > Thermotogati > Thermotogota > Thermotogae > Petrotogales > Petrotogaceae > Marinitoga > Marinitoga sp. 38H-ov. Next base: position 29,730 of record NZ_LNGH01000036.1, on the reverse strand, counting down.
TTTAGAAAAGGTATTTCAAATTATCATTATTATGGGCCTAAAAAAAACAAACTTGAAGAATGGGAAAAGGTAAAACAATTTTATAAAATGCCTAAAAGAAAAAATAATTCACTTTTTAAATTTTTTCTTGATATTGGTAAGCAAATATAAAAAGGATTTATACTATTATTTCTGGATTTTACGAGTAAGTTTTATATAAATTATCTTATTAAATCGTTAATTATATGAGGAGGTAATATATGCTATTAAGAGTTATTTTGAATGCAATATTATTGGTTATTTTTATTATCGTTTTAGTATACTTTAATAATTCGAAGGAAAAATAAGCAATAGAAAAACTATATACATTATATTAAAAAAGTTTATCCTGAATCAAAGGAAAATATTTTACCCCAAACAAAAAAATATGAATATGGAGTATAGAATATGTTTTAGTAGAAGTAACAGATAAAAAAATAAAAGTTTTGGTTAAAGGTGTAGGTAAATCTGAAGATTATGATGTTAGAAAAGCAATACCTATTGATAGATTATTGGATTATATAGAAATATATCATTAGAAGAGAAAGCTTTTGCGAGTGAGTCGCAAGCTAGAAATAGATATACCTATTATGCTTCTGTAGGTAAGAAGGAAGGATACATTCAAATCTCTAACTTTTTTTAGAAACTTCAGAAAAAATACACAAAAATATTCTTTAAATTCTTGAAAGAATCTCTTGACGGAGAAATTATTGATATTAAGGTTGATTTTCCTGTAGGATTAAGCGATACAAAAACTAATTTAATGTATTCTGCAAATGGTGAAAATGAAGAATGGACAAAATTATATCCTGAATTTGCTAAAATAGCTGAAGAAGGTTTTGCTTTAATAGCAGATGCTTTTAGAAGGATTGCTGAAATAGAGAAACATCACGAAGAAAGATTTAGAAATTTATTATCAAATATTGAAAATAATAAAGTATTTAAGAAGGATGAAGAAGTAAAATGGATATGTCTAAATTGTGGATATATATATACGAAGGCGAAGAAGCTCCAAATAAATGTCCAATATTACCTATCCTCACGATTATTTTGAATTATTATCTTTTAATATACAAATATATAGCAATATATATTTTAAAATTTAGATCGATTTTTAGAATAATCGTTATATAATAATCATAGTTTGGAGTCGCTGTTTCAAGTCACATCGACTCCAACATATTTGAATGTTCCATTGATACAATAATCAGACGCTATGAGAAATCATGTTTTTTGATACAAACATAACACATATATACTTTGTCATATAAAAATTTTTAGAAAACAAGGTTCTTATACTTGCGGGTAAAAAAGCATGGCATTACAGTATTAAGCATTCTTAAAAACAAAAAATTAAAGGAGATACAGTACTTCAAAAGAAGTTTACAGTAGATTTTCTAACAAAGAAGTACAATTAAAAAAACAAAAAATAAAAAATTTACCAACATGGCTCTAGTACATACTGGGGCCATATTATTTAATCTCGATTGAAACCTTTCAAGAAATTATGTAATTTTCTATAATATCAATATATTTGTTTTTTATTCTTGAATATAATCATTTCAGATTTTCAAAGAAATTTTCAATTGATGCATTATCAATAGAAATTTTAAATACTTTGAATTATTGATCTAAATTTATATATATTGAAAACCTCTATCAGTATAAAAAATAGCATTTTTTTATGATTGATTATTTTTGAATTTTTTTTGCAAATATATTTCTTCTATATCCATATCCTTCTTTAAATTTAAAATATACTTCTAAAATCTCCTGTATCTTTTTTCATTCCTTTTTTGTATCTATTCCTCGATATCCCGCTATTTTACATAATTTGGATAGATTATTTTATCATTATTTTTATTTTTTTAGGTTCATTTTCCATTTCTTAATAATCTCAAATATTCATTTATTTACCTCGGATTTTTTCTCTGCATTCCTTCTTTTTGTATTTTTTATTCTCTTGTTTTATATATTAATACATTTTTGCCATTGTTTGATACGATAATTTTTCTCCCTTACTACTTCTTCTTTAAACTCTTCTGAATCCTTCCTAAACTTCTGTCCTTTCTTTGCAATTAAAAAACACCTCCTACTTATTTCATCACTTTCGGAGGTGTTTTTTATCGTTTCATTTTTGAGTTCAGATCAATTGGAGGTATTTTACTAATTTTCAAGGGAAGGAGTTAAATCAATACTATCTAATTTTTTAGAAAAAATTAATACATCTAATAATATTAATATAGCTAATATGATAAATAATGTATGAACCTCATATTTATCTACAAAAAAACCCATTAATGCCATACCGATTGGAGTTGCTGCTTGAAATAAAACACCTATTACAGAAAATATTTTTGATCTTTTTTCATTTGGAATAATTTTTTGAAAAAATACTGATATTGGAGTATTAACAAAAGCATTTGTTAATCCCATAATTGTAATTATTGTACCAACAATTATAAATATTTTCCATATAGTAAAATTATTTCTAATTTGCGGAATTAAAAATAAAGCTAATAACAAATTCATGCCTACCATTCCATATATCCCATTTTTTAATAATCTCTTATTTTCACTATTTGAAAAGAATATACCCAAAATAATATTCCCTATCATTATACCTAATGTCCACATTGTTTCTAATAATCCATATTGTTGAGCTGAAAATCCAATTACTTCCCTAAATGTATATGGAAACAATACCACAAACATTGGATTAAATAAAAAATTTAAAAATATTGCCATTATCATTAAATTTCTTAGAACATTATTTTCAAAAATAAATTTAATAGAATCTTTAATATCTCCAAATATTATTTTTGTATTTATTTTTGAATCTAACTTACTTGTTTTGCTATATTTAATAAACATCTCACTAAAAGCCGATAATATAAATGATATCCCATTTAACAAAAATACCCATTTCATTCCTAATAATCCATATATAACTCCACCTAAAACTGGCCCTACTATCATAGAAGCACTACTTGCGCTTTCAGTTGCAGAAATTGCCTTCATTAAATCTTTTTCTGGAACAAGATCTGGTATCATTGCACTAGTAGCTGCTCCAAACAAACTATCAAATAAAGATAAAATTACTTGCATAGAAAATAAAATACCTAAAGTAATTTTATTTGTAAAAGTTAAATATGCTAAAAATAATATCAATACCCCTCTTAAATAATCCATAATAACCATAATATTTCTTCTATTAAATCTATCTCCTAAAACACCTGCAAAAGGAGCAATTATTAGTGCAGGCAACATGCTCACCATAGCAAATAACCCCATTTTTGTTCCCGATCCCGTTAAATCCAATATATATAATGGCATTGCTACCATCTGAATACCACTACCTAGTAATGAAACTATTCTACCAATTACAAAAAGCAAAAAATTTCTTTTTTGATTATTATTCATCTTTTCACTCCTAGTACCTTTTCATTTCTATTAATACATCTTTTATTTCTTCTATTTGATCAAATCCTTCATAATATGAATTTTTTTTATATCTTCTTTTATATCTTTTTTTATATTTCATTTCTTCACCTCCATATTTTTAAAGATATTTTTTATTTTTTTAATAATTTAAAGCAGAATATTTAAAATCTATAATAAGTATATCATAATATCTAAACTTTGTCAACTATAACTTAAAAATTTTTAATATCAATCTTGATTTTTTTAAAATTTACTAAAAATATAATCCGGCAAAGCCGGATTATATTAACAATGATTCAAACTGAGCATTATATAATTTAAAATATTCCCCTTTTTTATTCATTAATTCCTCATGAGTCCCTTCTTCAACTATACCTTTTTCTGTTAATACAATAATTCTCTTAGCATGTTTTACAGTTGCAAGTCTGTGAGCAATTATAAATGTTGTTCTGTTTTTAGATAAATCTTCTATAGACTTTTGAATTATTGCTTCACTTTGATTATCAAGAGATGAAGTAGCTTTATCTAAAATTAGTATAGGTGGGTTTTTTAAAAACGTTCTAGCTATTACAATTCTTTGTTTTTGACCTCCAGATAATTTTATACCCCTTTCATCAATTAATGTATTATAACCATCTATTAGTTCTAAAATAAAATCATGTGCGTTTGCAGCTTTTGCAGCTTGTATTATTTCTTCATCAGTAGCATCCATTTTTCCGTATCTTATATTATCCTTAATAGTCCCTGAAAATAGAAAAACATCTTGCTGTACCAATCCAATATTCTGTCTTAAAGATTTTATTTTTATATCTATTACATCTATCCCATCAATTTTTATGCTTCCTTCAGTGATATCATAAAATCTAGGAATTAAACTACATAATGTTGTTTTACTCCCACCAGATGGACCTACAATAGCAATTGTTTCTCCTGCTGATACATGCAAATTAATATTATGCAATACTTTTTTACCTTCATCATATGAAAAACCTACATTTTCAAAAACTACTTCTCCTTTTACATTTTTTAATTCAATAGCATCTTCCTTATCTATAATTTCTGGTTCAGTAGCCATTATTTCTAAAAATCTCCTAAACCCTTCAGCCCCTTGTTGATACATTTCAACAAAACGAAGTAATACTTTTAACGGTTGCAAAAATCGTACCACAAAAAAGTTATAAGCAATAAAATCACCTATATTTATATCTCCATTATATACAAAAATTACTCCAACAAACATCATTATAAGTATAGCCATGTTACCTAAGAAATTTACTGTCGGATAAAAAGTAAATATTTAAATGCTTCAGCTCTGACATTTTTGAACAATTCATTTCCATAATTAAATCTTTCTATTTCATATTCTTCATTTGTAAATGATTTAACAACTCTAATACCAGCTAAAGATTCTTCAATTCTGGAATTCACATCTGCTATTTTTTCTTTAGCCTTTTTAAATACCATTTCTAATTTACTATTATAATAAATCATAAAATAAATCATTATAGGAATAATAGAAAAAGATATAAGAGTTAATTTCACATTTATAAACAATAAAATAATAAATGCTCCAATAACCTTTATTGAAGATATAAATAAATCTTCCGGTCCATGATGAGCAAGCTCTGATATTTCAAATAAATCATTTATAATCCTTGACATTAAATGACCTATTTTGGAATTATCAAAAAAATTAAAAGTTAATTTTTGTAAATGAGAAAATAAATCTTTTCTCATATCATATTGTATTCTTAAACCTAATACATACCCCCAATATGTAACTACGTATTCCAAAAAAATACATAACAATAAATGTTACAAATAATAAAATACTATAATTTATTAATAACTCCATATTTTTATCTTTTATTCCTACATTTATTATTTCTCTAGTAATCATCGGATAAGCCAAACCTAATACAGATAATGTAAATGCAGATAATAAATCTATAAAAAATAATTTTAAATGCGGTTTGTAATATCTAATAAATTTTTTACCATATTTTCACCTCTAAATAAAGATAGCGGCCAAGCCGCTATCAATTAATACAAATTACTATCCTCTCAATTTCAATTGTTTATTTGCTATAGATTCATTTACTCTTCTAACTGGTGTATTTCTTGGAGCTCCTTTTAAGATATCAGGATCTGTTTTCGCCTCTTCTAATATTTTATGCATTACATCTACAAAGATATCTAATTCTTCTTTTGATTCTGTTTCTGTAGGTTCAATCATCATAGCCTCATGCACAATTAATGGGAAGTAAATTGTTGGTGGATGAATTCCATAATCCAATAATCTTTTTGCAAAATCTAATGTTTTTACACCATATTCTTTTAAGAAAGATCCATCAATAACAAATTCATGTTTACATACATCATCAAAAGCAATGTCAAATTCTTTTTCTAATTTCTTTCTTAAATAATTTGCATTTAAAACAGCCATTTCACTTGCAAATTTCAATCCTTCTTTTCCCATCATCAAAATATATGTATACGCCCTAACCATTACACTAAAGTTTCCATAAAATGTTCTTAATCTACCGCAACTTTTTGGTATATCATAATTAAAGAAATACTTCCCATCTTCATTAATATCAACCACTGGTTTAGGTAAATAATCCTTTAATTTCGCTTTTACTCCAACAGGGCCACTTCCAGGTCCTCCCATTCCGTGAGGAGTGGAAAATGTTTTATGTAAATTAACATGTACTATATCAAATCCCATATCTCCTGGTCTTACTTTACCCATTATTGCATTTAAGTTTGCTCCATCATAATACAATAATGCATTATGTTCATGAGCTATTTTAGCTATTTCTAAAATATCTTTTTCAAATAATCCTAAAGTATTTGGATTTGTAAGCATTATAGCTGCTACAGAGTCATCCATAACCTTTTTATATTCTTCCAAATCAACTCTTCCATCAGGACCTGATTTTACCTCTACCACATCAAAACCAGCCATTTTTGCAGATGCAGGATTTGTTCCATGGGCAGAATCAGGTAAAATAACCTTTGTTTTATTTGTAAAACCATTATCTTCTATATATTTTCTTACAATTAACATACCAGCTAGCTCGCCATGAGCTCCAGCTGCAGGTTGTAATGTAACAGCATCCATACCAGTAATTTCAGCAAGATATTTTTGCAAATTATACATTAACTCTAATGCACCTTGAACATGTTCTTCATCTAAATACGGATGTATATTATTAAACATTGATGCTGTTTCTTCATTTAACATTGGATTATATTTCATTGTACAAGAGCCAAGAGGATAAAACCCACTATCTACAGAATGATTTTTTCTTTCTAATTCATTATAATGTCTAACAACCTCTAATTCACTTACTTGAGGTAAATTAGGTTCTTCTTTCCTTAATAATTCATTTTCTAATTCAATTTTCATTTCTGGAACATCTAATTTCGGCAATGAAAAAGCTGTTCTACCTTTTTTTGATTTTTCATAAAGTAATTTCATCTATTTCACCTACCTTAGAAATCAAATAATCAATTTCTTCTTTGGTATTTAATTCTGTAGCACAGAACAATGCATAATTTTCTAATTTATCACAGAATTTCCCTAAATTTAATGGACCAATAAATTTTTCTTCAAATAATTTTTCATTAAATTTATCTAAATCAAATTTTGGTTTTATTACAAATTCATTGAAAAACTCACTTTCAAATACTGGTTCAAATTTTTCCGTTTCTATTAATTTTTTTGCTAAATAATGGGCTTTTTGATAATTTTGATATGCAATTTCTTTTAACCCTTCTCTACCTATAATACTTAAATAAACAGATGCAATAACTGCCATTAAAGCATGGTTAGAACAAATATTAGAAGTAGCTTTTGCTCTTCTTATATGTTGTTCTCTGGTTTGTAAAACCATTACAAATGCTCTTTTACCTTCTTCATCAACTGTTTCACCTATAATTCTTCCTGGCATTTGTCTAATATATTTTTGTTTAGATGCAAAAAATCCAAATGTTGGACCTCCAAATGACATGTAATTACCTAATGATTGACCTTCACCAACAACTATATCTGCACCTAATTTACCTGGAGCTTCTAATAATCCTAAAGATAATGGATAAGCATTAACAATTAATAATACATTTTCTGGTAAAACTTCTTTTATTTTCTTTATGTTTTCTATTACTCCAAAGAAATTTGGATATGATATAACCACAGAACTAGTATTTTCATCTAATTTATTTTTTAAGTCTTCCAAATCCAATCTTCCTGTTTTTTCATCAAAATTAATTAATTCTATTTCCAAGTCTTGCGATTCTGTATATGTTTTAGAAACTTCTATATACTCAGGATGTATTGATTTTGCTATTAATGATTTGTTTTTCTTATTAACTCTTGCAGCCATTAAAATAGCTTCTGCAACTGCAGTACCTCCATCATACATAGATGAATTTGCAACTTCCATTCCTGTTAATTCACAAATAGCTGTTTGAAATTCATATAATGCTTGTAATGTACCTTGAGACACTTCTGCTTGATAAGGTGTATATGCTGTTATAAAATTTCTTTTTGTAGCTAATTGATATACAGCAGAAGGAACATAATGTTTATATATCCCTGCACCTCTAAACATTGCATATTCTTCTAAATTTATATTTCTACCTGCTAATTCTTTTAATTCTCTTTTTACTTCTATTTCAGATTTTGATTCTGGAATATTTAATTCTCCTTCAAACAACTTAGGAACATCTTTGTATAACTCTTTTATATCATCAATACCTATTACTTTCATCATTTCTTTTATATCTTCTTCTGTATGGGGAATATATGGAAATCTTTTCACTTAATTCACCTCACTCTTAAAATTTCAAAGACCCGGAAACCCGGGCCTAAAGTTATAATAAGTTTTTGTAGTCTTCTTCTGTTAATAATTCATCTAATTCACTTTCATCTGTAATTTCTAATTTAACAATCCAACCTTTTCCTTCTGCATCTTCATTAATAATTTCTGGAGATGCATCTAATTCTGTGTTAACTTCAATAACTTTTCCTGAAATTGGAGAGTAAACATCACTAGCTGATTTAACTGATTCAACAGCACATAGTACTTCACCTTTTTTTACTTCTTTACCTTCTTCTGGCAATTCAACAAATGTAACATCACCTAATTCTTCAGCAGCATGAGTTGTGATCCCTATTGTAGCAATATTTCCTTCTACTTCTACCCATTCGTGAGTTTTTGTAAATTTTTTCATTCTCATACCCTCCTAAGTTATTTTCTATTTTTTACACTACCTCTATAAAATGGAGTTTTTATTACTTTTGCTTTTACTCTTTTTCCTCTAATTTCAACTTCAACTTCTGTGTCTTTTTTGTAATAAGGGTTATCAAGCATTGCTAATGCTATTGGTTTATCTAATGTTGGTGAAACAGACCCACTTGTTATAAATCCAACTTCCTCTTCACCAACAAAAACTTTATACCCATGTCTTGGAATACCTTTTTCTAACATTTCTATTCCTTTTAATCTTCTTCTTATACCTACTTCCTTTTCTTTTAATAATATTTCTTTACCGATAAAATCTTTTTCCATATCTACAGCCCATTTTAACCCTGCTTCTAATGGTGTAATTTCATCAGTCATATCATTTCCGTATAATAAATAAGTTGCTTCTAATCTTAATGTATCCCTAGCACCTAATCCAGCAGGTTTACCATCATATTTACTTAATAATTCAATTAATTTCCTCCACAAAGGAACTGCAGCTTCTTTATCAAAATAGATTTCAAAACCATCTTCACCTGTATACCCTGTTCTTGATATTAAACATTGAATACCGTTTATTCTACCTTCAGTGAAATTATAATATGAAATTTCTTTCAAATCAACCCCTGAAATTTCTTGTAACATTTCTTCTGATTTTGGACCTTGAACAGCAATTTGTGCTGTTTCATCGGAAATATTTTTTACTTCTACATCAAATTTTTCAGCTTGTTTTATTATCCAATTATAATCTTTTTCTATATTAGAAGCGTTTACTACTAATAATACATGTTCATCTGAATATTTATATGCTAATAAATCATCTATTATTCCACCATTTTCATTTAACATAGGTGAATATACAATTTCTCCAGGTTTTAATTTTTCAACATTATTAGTGATTATATAATTTACAAATTTTATAGCATCTTTTCCTTTAATATCTATTTCACCCATATGTGAAACATCAAAAACACCTACTTTATTTCTTACTGTATGATGTTCATCTTTTAATGTTGTATACCACACTGGCATTTCCCAACCACCAAAAGGAACCATTTTTGCTCCTAATCTAACATGTTCTTCATATAGTGGGGTCCTTTTCAAATTTCCCATTACTCTGCCTCCTTATTATTTAATATATCTATTGCTTTATTATAATCTTTTTCATCAACATAAACATTCATTATTGTACCATTACCAAAAAATTCTCTACCTACTCCAATTTCTCTAGGAGATCTAATTAAAACAGTTATTCCTTCTGATTCCAAAAGTTGCTTTATCATCTGTGCTTCAAAATCATTTACATAACTTTTTATCTCTTTCCACATTTATCTCACCTCTTTCCCAATTGTATTATACATCTAAAATTTGTATTTATAAAGAAAAGAAATTTTATAAAAAACATGGTATAATTACAATAAACGGTAATAAATGAAAAAAATTTCATATATTCATAGATTTTCGCGCTTAATAATATAAGGAGGGAGAGAAAATGAAAAAAATAGGAATTATTACCAGTGGTGGAGATGCTCCTGGAATGAACGCTGCAGTAAGAGCTGTAACAAGAACAGCTGCATCTAAAAATATTGAAGTTATTGGTTTTTACAAAGGTTATGCTGGTATATTAGATAAAGATTTTACTCAATTAACTTATTCTTCAGTTGGCGGAATAATGGAAAAAGGAGGAACAATTTTAAGAACAGCTAGAGTTCCGGAATTTAAAAATCCTGAAATTAGAAAAATTGCAGCTAATAATTTAAAAGAATTAGGAATAGACGGTTTAATTGTAATTGGTGGTGAAGGTAGTTTAACAGGTGCAAAGCTATTATATGAAGAACATAACGTACCAGTTATTGGAATTCCTGCATCAATAGACAATGATATTCCTCATACTGATATGGCTATAGGTGTTGACACATGTTTAAATACCGCAGTTGATGCAATGCAAAAATTAAAGGATACTGCTTCTTCACATGAAAGAGCATTTATAGTTGAAGTTATGGGAAGAGGTTCAGGATATATAGCCTTAATGTCAGGTTTATCTGTTGGCGCCGAAGCTGTTATAATACCAGAAATCCCTGTAGATTACAATGAATTAACAGATAAAATTTGGCAAGAAAGAAAAAGAGGAAAAATAAATTGTATTGTTGTTGTTGCAGAAGGTGCTGCAAGCGCATATTCTGTTGCAAGACATTTTGAAAATAAAATTGGGTATGAAACTAGAATAACTATTTTGGGTCATATTCAAAGAGGTGGTTCTCCTACAGCATTTGATAGAATACTATCTTCTAGAATGGGATATGCTGCTGTTAATTTCTTAATAGATGGTAAATTTGGTACAATGGTTGCTTTAGAAAAAGGACAAACAGTTACAGTTCCATTAGAAAAAGTATTGAGCGAAAAGAAAGTATTAGATCCAAAATTAATCGACTTAGTAAATACATTGTCATAAGGAGTGATCATATGAGGAAAACAAGAATTGTTGCAACAATTGGTCCAGCAACAGAATCTGAAGAAATGGTTAGAGAATTAATAAAAGCTGGAGCAGATGTATTAAGGTTAAACACTTCTCATGAATCTCCAGAAGTTCATGAAAGACGTATTAATATAATTAAAAAAGTTAGAAAAGAATTCAATAAACCAGTTGCTATACTCTTAGATTTAGCAGGCCCAAAAATTAGAACTGGAAATTTCTATAAAGATGAGGTAATTTTAGAAGAAGGCAATGAATTTGTACTAACAACTGACGAAATTGTTGGCGATGAAACAAAAGTTTCAATAAATTACAAGGGGCTTCCAAACGATGTAAAACAAGGCAATTTAATTTTATTAAATGATGGGAAATTAAAATTAGAAGTAATAGATACTGACGGCATTAATATTAAAACAAAAATAAAAAACACTGCTACTATTACCCATAGGAGAGGCATAAATGCTCCTGGTGCAGATATCAAAATACCTGCATTAACAGAAAAAGATAAAAAATACATTGAATTTGGAATAAAAAATGATGTTGATTATTTTGCATTATCTTTTGTTAGAAAACCAGAAGATGTTATTGAAATGAGAGAAATTTTAAATTCTTTAAATGCTACAGATGCACAAATAATCAGCAAAATAGAAACCAAACAAGCTATTGATAACGATTTAGAAAAAATAATTGAATTATCAGATGCAGTTATGGTTGCTAGGGGAGATTTAGGTGTTGAAGTTGAAGCAGAAAAAATTCCTGTATTACAAAAAAGAATTATTAGTATTGCAAATAAAAAAGCTAAACCAGTTATAACAGCTACACAAATGTTAGAAACAATGATAGAAAACCCTGTACCTACTAGAGCTGAAACTACTGATATTGCCAATGCTATTTTAGATGGTACTGATGCTGTTATGTTATCTGGAGAAACTTCAATAGGAAAATATCCTTTAGAAGCAGTAAAAGTTATGGATAGAGTGGCTAGAGAAACAGAACCATTTATGAATCTGTATGGATCATTATTTATTGATTTCGATAAAGAGGATTCAACAACAAATGCAATTTCAAAAGCTGCTAACGAAATAGCTATATCAGCTGGAATAAAAACAATTGTTGCAGTTACTGATAAAGGTTATACTGCTAGGGCTGTTTCAAGGTATAGAGAAAATATTAATGTAATAGCAGTAACTCATTCAGTAAAGACGTATAATAGATTAGCTCTGGTTTGGGGTGTAATTCCAATTATTGTTAATGAGTTTGTAAGTACAGATACTATGTTATATATAGTAAAACAAACTTTAAAAAATGAAGGTTTGGTTAAATCTGGAGAAAAAATTATTTTTACAGCAGGAATTCCTTATGGCTTTTCTAGTAAAACAAATTTCTTACATATAGCTGAAATAAAATAATGCTGCGTTTTGCAGCATTATTTTTTAAAAATCCAACTCAGTTTTTATCTTTTTTATTTTTTCTATATTAGATAAAAATAAATCTATTAGAAAAGGATCAAACGCATTTCCCTTCAAAGAAATGATATAATTTGTAGCCTTATCAAATGTCCATGCTTTTCTATATACTCTATCTTGTGTTAAAGCATCAAAAACGTCCGCAATAGAAACAATCCTTGCTTCTAATAGTATATTATCGCCCTTTAAACCAAAAGGGTATCCTTTCCCATTCCATTTTTCATGATGCTGAAGAGCAATTTTTGAAGCAATATCAAAAACCTCCCATTTTGAATCTTTTAATATATTATATCCTATTATAGTATGTTCTTTCATTATTTCAAATTCTTCATCAGTAAGTTTATCGGGTTTATTCAATATTGCATCTGAAATACCTATTTTGCCAATATCATGTAAAGGAGCAGCTAATTTTAATACATCAAGTCTTTTTTTATCCATACCATAGGCTTCTCCTAGTATATACGCAATTTCAGCAACACTTCTAACATGTGCTCCTGTTTCACCCGATCGTGCTTCTATTACATCAGAAAGTTTATATATGATTTCTTTGTGAGATTTATGCATATCAATAAAATAGTTACTTGAAACAAAACTAAGATAAATATTTTCAATAAATGTAGATATAATTCCCGATTCTATAGGATTTATATCATATTTAAATTTTACAAAAAATATACCGCTTTCATCTTTATAATTAAATTCTTTTATAATAGTATTTCCATTTTTATCATTAAATTTCTCTTCACTCAACTCGCCTATTATAAAATCTTTATACTTTATTCCTACTCTATACTCTTTAACTATAGAATAATATTTAATAAACATTTTTACTTTTTCATACCATTCCTCTAAAAAAGCATAAATATCTTCTAAAAATAGCAACTCATGGGGTTCTTTAATAATCTTTTCAAGTCCTTTTACTCCTCTTTCTAACAAAATTATATCCCTATAAGATCTTAATGAAGTTAAAACTGCTGTTCTTAATTTAACTTCATTTAAATCTTTTTTATCGAGATACAAATTAATATCATATGTAGCAACAGTAATATCTTCAGGAGCTTTTTCAGGTCTTGCAGTCTCTAGAATTATCCTTACATTTCTATTATTTATTTCGTTTCTCACATAACTAATTAATTCAAGCCCTGCCAAATCTTTTTCCATAACTAAATCTGATATTAATACAGCTGTGTCTGTATTAATATCCAAAAATTCTTTTGCTTGTTTTAAATTATATGCATGATATAATTCTATTGGTTTGTTCTCAAACTCCAAATCTTTTAAAGCAGATTCTATAAATAAATGGACTAAATTATCGTCATCTACCAATAAAATTTTCCAAGTATCCATATAATGTAACATCCCCCTTATATACTTATAAATATTATACTACATTTTTATTATTTTTCAAAATAATTAAAAATATCAAAAAAATAAGAGCCAAAAGGCTCTTATTCCATAACAATTTCAGCTGGATATTCAATTTCTTCTAACTTTCTTAAAATAACTTCAACATCACAACTTGGTGAATTTATATATACCTTTTTTTCTTCTAATTTTACATCAAAATTTTTCACGCCTAATTCATTTAATGCATTTGTGATTTTCATTACACAGTGTTGACATCCCATATCTGGTACTGATAATACTAAATCCATAAATCTACCTCCCTTTAATTCTCAAAGAATTTAATACCACTGTTATTGAGCTAAATGCCATTGCTGTTTCAGCTATTGCAGGATGCAATAGCCCTGCCATTGCAGCTGGTATTGCAATAACATTATAGAAAAATGCCCAGAATAAATTCGATTTTATTATAGAAAAAGTTTTTCTTGATATTTCAACAGAATCTACTATTTTTGATACTCCACCCTTTACAATAATTATATCAGCATTGTCAATAGCTAAGTCTGTTCCGCTTCCAATAGCCACTCCAATATCAGCCCCTTTTAAAGCTGCTGCATCATTCATTCCGTCTCCAACCATTAATGTTTTATAACCTTTACCTTGATATCTTCTTACAATATTCAATTTATCTTCAGGTTTAACTCCAGCCCAAACTTCTTCAATTCCTACTTCTTTAGCAACTGCTTTTGCAGTTTTTTCATTATCTCCAGTAGCCATTACTGGAATAATTCCTATTTTTTTAAATTCTTCAATAGCTTTTTTAGAATCTTCTCTTATTTTATCTGCTATAGCTATATATCCAAGTAAATTATTATCTTCATATACTTCAATTACAGTATACGCTTTACTATTTAAATCATCATAATTATTTTTAGGTTTTCCTATAAAATACTCTTTGCCATTAAAAACACCTTTTACTCCAGAACCTGATATTTCTTCAATATTTTCAATTTTTACTCTTTTTTCAGTCATTTCTGATATTGCTTTAGCTAAAGGATGATTTGACATACTTTCAATAGATGATATAATTTCTATTTTATCTTCAGGAATATTATGTTCCATTATAACAGGCCTTCCTTGTGTAATAGTACCTGTCTTATCCATTATAACTACCTTAACATCTTTAGATGTTTGAATTGCTTCTGCATTTCTAATAATTAGACCTTTTTTAGCTGCTTGGCCAGTTCCAGCCACCAAAGCCATTGGTGTTGCTAACCCTAAAGCACATGGACAAGCTATAACAATTGTAGCTACAAATACAAAAACACTAAAAGATAACGGATCATTAGTATTTAAAATCCAAGGAAATATATCTCTCATATTAGTTATAAACCCTGTAAGAGAATCAAAGTTAAAATACCATATTAATCCACTTAACACTGCCAAAGTCATAACAATAGGAACAAACCATAATGTTATTCTATCTGCTAATGCTTGTATAGGGACCTTTGCACCTTGTGCTTCTTGTATTAACTTAACCATTTGTGATAAAAATGTGTCTTCCCCAACTTTTGTTACCTTTATTTTTAAAACCCCTGTTAAATTTAAAGATCCACCAATTACTTTTTCATCTTCGGATTTTTCAACAGGAATTGATTCACCAGTAATCATAGATTCATCAATTGAAGATTTCCCTTCTAAAATTTCCCCATCAACAGGAATTCTTTCACCAGGTTTTACTAAAACAATAAACCCTTCTTTTATAGCTTCTATTGGCATAAATAATTCTTCATCATCTACTAAAACTCTTGCTTCTTTTGCCTGCATGTTCATTAACGCTTTTATTTCCTTTGCTGCTTTATCTCTCAAATGCGATTCAATAAATCTACCTGTTAAATGTAAAGCCATAATCATTGCACCAATTGTACCGAAGGATGCAATTGGCAAACCAAATGAATTTAATAATGCTGTAAGCCAAGAGGCTACAGATCCAAATAAAATCAATGTATCCATATTGGTATGGAAGTGAGATAAAGCTATCCATGCTCCTTTAATTGTTTTTTTACCAGTATAGAATATAACAAATCCACCTATAATAACTTCTATTACAGAAAATCCCGGTATCTCTTTCCATAACATATGAATTAACATCATAACAGAGATTGGAATTGTAAATAATAATGATAAAATTAGGTTTTTCTTTGTTTCTTCATACCTTTTTTTCTCTACATCTTGACTAACATCGAGTGAAATATCATATCCAACTTTTTGAACAGCTTTTTTTAATTCTTCAAATGGTATTTCATTATCAGAAACTATAAAAGCTGTTTCAGTAGCTAAATTAACTGCAGAAAATTTTACTCCATCTACTTTTTTTAATGTTTTCTCTACAGTTTTTGCACATGTTGCGCATGTCATTCCTATAACTCTAAAATTTTGTTTACTTTCATTTTTTACTTGATCGCTCATTTTTCCCCTCCTACTCAACACAACAACTCATTTTTGTAATATCCCTTTTAAAATCTTGTGCACCTAATTTTATAATTTCTGATAATGTTGGAAATACGTGAACTGTTTCTATTACTTCATTTATTTTCATCTTATTTTTCACTATCATTGTAGCTTCATGAATAATATCTGCTGCTATAGGAGATAATAATTGTATACCTATTATTGTTTCATTACTATCAACAACTATTCTAATTGCTCCTCTAGTATCTTTAATAGCTATAGCTTTAGGTAAATTTTCTATTTTTACAAAATTACATTTGAACTTTATTTTTCTTTTTTTAGCTTCATTTTCTGTTATTCCAACACTTGCAAATTGAGGATCTGTAAATATTGCAAATGGAATAATATCATAATCAATTTTTTTCTTTTCATCTAAAAACATATTATTTACCGCAAGAAACCCTTCTTTTGCAGCTACGGTTTCTAACATTGGATTACCAATTACATCTCCAGCAGCCCAAATATTTTTTTCTGCTTGATAATATTCGTCTACAACAATTTCATATTTCTTTCCTAATTTTATACCTGTATTTTCTAACCCCAAATCTTTAGTATTTGGTATTCTTCCAGTTGCTAATAATATTTCATCAAAGTCTATAATTTCATCATTTTCTAAAATTATTTTATTTTCTTTCACTTCCATTATTTTTGCATTTCTCTTAATCTTAATTCCCTCTTTTTTAAAATAAATATTCATCATTTTTTCAAAATCACTATCTATTCCACCCATTATATGTTCACTTGCTTCTATAATAATAACGTTAGATCCAAATCTTGAAAACATTTGTGCAAATTCCAACCCTAATGCTCCTGCTCCTATAACAACTAATTTTTCTGGTATTTTCTTCAATTCTAAAGCAGTTTTATTTGTTAAATAATTTACTTTTTCTATACCTTTAATAGGCGGAATAAATGTCTTTGAACCAGTTGCAATTAAAAACTTCTCACCATAAATTCTCTTGCCATTAACTATTATTGAATGATTATCAACAAACTTCGCCTTACCATTAATGAATTTAACATTTTCTAAATTAGATAAAACCTTTTTATATTTTTCTTCTCTTGCATCTTCTACTAATTTATTTTTTTCTTCAACAATCTTTTCATATTCTATTTTTACATTTGCTGTTATTCCATTAAATAAATTGCTTTTTATCTTGTGTATTAAATCTGCCTTATATAACATGTGCTTTGTGGGAAAACACCCTACATTTACACAAGTACCTCCTACTTCTACATCACTATTATCATTAATCATCAACGTTTTTTTATTTAATTCATTTGCTTTCATCGCTGCAGCAAATCCAGCAGCTCCACCACCTAAAATAACCAAATCATATTTCATAATCTTACTCCTTTCCCCCTATATAGGGGATATAAATAATTATATACATTATACTTTACACTTTTATTAAGAAAATATTATCCGATTATTTTTCTCATATATAATTTAAATAAAAAATATTGGAGTGATTGTTTAAATCACTCCAATATATCTTATTGCTCTACCCACACAGAGACTGAACCTCCATTCACCTTAAACTCTGCCCAACCATCAGAATTTGACCATACCTCATCACTTCTATTTCCCAAATAATCTACAAATTTAGTATTTTTCTTTCCAACATACATCCATTTACTTCCACCTGGACCATCTGTTAAAATTACCGCCATTGCTTTTGGATGTTCTACATCACCTAATCTTGTCCAACCAATTATATCCCAATGATCTAAATAATCATATTGTTCACCATATGCATACAATTTTCTTGCTTCTATAAGTTTTTTTATAACATCATATTGTGCTGTTATACCTGGAGCGCCATACATATCTCCATAAAAAACACATGGATATCCATCTTTTCTTAATAAAATCAATGCATAAGCTAAAGGTTTAAACCAATCTTGAACAGAGGAATACAATGATTGACCTGGCTGTGTATCGTGATTTTCTACAAAAGTTACTGCCTTTATTGGATTTGATTGCACAAGAGTTCCGTTAAAAATATTTCTCATATCATAATATCCACCCGAATTAGAAGCTTCATGAAAATTCTGATGTAATGGAACGTCAAATAAGGACATCCTTCCTTGAGTTTTTGAAATATAATTATTTAATTTATTTATATCAGTACTCCAATATTCTCCAACTGTAAATAATTCCTTTCCTGTAGCATTTCTCATATAGTCCAACCAGTCATTAAAAAAATCAAATTTTATGTGTTTTACTGCATCTAATCTAAAACCATCAACATTTGTAAAATCAACATACCATTTTCCCCAATTTTTTAATTCTTTAATAACATCAGGGTGTTCCATATCCAAATCCGCACCCATTAAATAATCGTAATTTGAATTCTCTGTATCAACTTCCCAATCCCAAGATTTACCTATACCATTAAATTTAAATATTGCTTTTTCTTGAACACTTTGATCCCAATCTACTCCATCAAAATAATACCATCTCCACTTAAAATCTGAATATTTATTTGCCCTTCCTGGAAAATTAAAAACAGTCCATGCTTCAATGTCTCTATTTTCAAATTCCAAATTTCTGTCATTCCATGAAACTTTTGTAGCATTAACCCATTCTGTTGCATCTGCTCCCATTCTATGATTAAATACTACATCAGCATATACATGAATATTGTATAAATGAGCTGAATTTATTACATTTAAATATTGATCTTTAGTTCCATATTTTGTTGCAATACTTCCCTTTTGATTAAACTCTCCAAGATCATACATATCATATACACCATATCCAACATCACTTTTCCCTGCCTGACCTTTATAAGCAGGAGGTAACCACAACGATGTTATCCCCATAGAAGATAAATCTTGCATCTTTTCAGAAAGTTCTACCCATAACCCTCTTTGGGTGTTCTCATCATATTCTGGCAAATACCATTGAAATGCTTGTAACATTACTCCATTTATAGGACTAGTATATTTTTTTATATCTATATTATGCGTATCATCATAAAAAGTTATCTTATATGTTGTATATGGTTCTACTTCATAATCTGTTACAGGATAGCTTTCACTCCAATCACCATAATGATCTATTTTGAATCGCGGAGCTCCGTATCCATCGCCATTACCAAATTTAATTATAATTTCCCATGTGTTTGGTGCAACTTTCTTCATCAATGTAATTCCCCAATTATTTGGAGTTCCTCGGAAATATGCCTGACTCCATTCACCTTTAATAACAGTTGTGGAATTTTCTTCAGTTTTTTTATCAATATTTTTTACACAACCCGCTAACAATAATAATATTAATAAAATAACAACGAAAAAAGAACGCTTCACTTGTCAATACCTCCTTAAATATGATTTATTAATATAAAGCAATAAAATTATACTATTCGTAATATATTTTTATATATATTATAATCGGAAAATAAATAATAAAATTTTTAAGATATGATCTATATTTAATAATAATTAGATATTTTAAGCAATAATAACAAAAAATCCCATATTATCTTTAAATGGGATTTTTGCTATTATTTGTGTTTATACAATAAAAATCCCCCTCTGAGATCCAGAGGGGGATTTATTTTATTTACTTAAGAAAAATTCTAAATCTTCTTCAACTGTTTTTATTGGAGCGATATCAAAGTTTTCTACTAATACTTTTAATACATTAGGTGAAACAAATGCTGGTAGAACTGGACCTAACTTAATTCCTTTAACACCTAAGTATAATAATGCTAATAATACTGCTACCGCTTTTTGTTCATACCAAGCTATATTATATTCAATTGGTAATTCATTTATATCATCTAAACCAAATGCTTCTTTTAATTTTAATGCTGTAACTACTAATGAATATGAATCATTACATTGACCAGCATCCAATACTCTCGGAATTCCTCCAATATCTCCTAAGTCTAGCATATTATATCTATATTTTGCACAACCAGCTGTTAATATTACATTGTCTTTTGGAAGTTTTTGTGCAAATTCTGTATAATATTCTCTTCCAGGATGTCTTCCGTCACAACCACCCATAACAAAGAATTTCTTAATTGCTCCAGTTTTTACTGCTTCAACAACTTTATCTGCAACTTGTGAAACTTGTTCGTGAGCAAAACCTATAACAATTTTCTTACCTTTTCTTTCTGGAATTGGTCCTAATTCTAATGCTTTTTTAATTACTGGTGAAAAGTCCTTTGGCTTTCCATCTGTTCTATTTGGAATATGAGTTAATTTATCAAATCCAACTAATCCTGTTGTGAATACTCTATCTTTATATGATTCTTTTGGAGGAACTAAACAGTTTGTAGTCATTAAAATTGCTCCACCAAATTCTTCAAATTCTTGTGGTTGTTTCCACCATGCACTTCCAAAGTTACCTGCAAGATGTTTGTATTTCTTTAATTCTGGATATGCATTTGCTGGTAACATTTCACCATGAGTATATACCATTATACCTGTACCTTCTGTTTGTTTTAATAATTCTTCTAAATCCAATAAATCATGACCACTTACTAATATACCAGGTGCATTGTATGTTCCTGTATAAACTTCAGTAATTTCAGGATTTCCATATGTTGATGTGTTTGCTTTATCTAATAATTCCATAGCTTCTACCGCATATTTTCCAGCTTCTAATACTAATCCAATTAATTCATCTACTGTTATATCATCTCTTAATGTTTCTACCAAACCTTTTTGAATGAAATATAATATATCATCATTTGCATATTTTAATACATATGCGTGATCTGTATATGCTGCAATACCTTTTAATCCGTATATTAATAATTGTTTTAATGATCTAATATCTTCATTTTCATCAGCATATACTCCAACTTCTGCCCCTTTTAATTCATATATTTCTGCTCCACCAGGTTTATACCATTCAGCAGCTTCAGGAATCTTTTCATCAAATGGTTTTCCTTCTTTTGTAGCATATGCATCTAAGAATAAGTGTTTTACTTTATCTCTTAATTCAATCGCTCTATCAATAAACTCTACCATTCTATCAACTGAGAAATTTACATTTGTAATAGTGCTAAATAATGCCTCAGCAACATATAAGTTTGCTTCATCATCTTTTACACCATATTCTTTTGCTTTTAATGTCCAATAAGATAATCCCTTAGTTACCCAAATTAACATATCTTGTAATGTAGCAACTTCTGGGGTTTTACCACAAACACCTATAACATTACATCCTACACCTTTTGAAGCTTCTGAACATTGATAACAAAACATACCCATACTAACACCTCCATAATATTATTATTTTTCGTCATAAATTCTTTTTTCACCGGTAATTTCTTGAATAGGTTTAATATCCTGAGTTACTTCTAATGTACCTAAATACTCACCTTTTTCATTTCTAACTGCAAAATATCTAATATATACATATTTTTCTCCTAAATTCAACCAAAAATCTGCATTATCTCTTTTTCCTGATTTAAAATCATTAACTATTTTATTTACAATTTCTATACTTTTTGATGGATGACAATTTTGCACCTTTCTTCCTATTATCGCTCTACTTCTAACAAATATTCTTTCCTTTGATTCACTAAAATACTTAACTTCGTCATTTGCATCAACAAAAGTAATATCTATTGGTAAAGTATTTAACATAAATTTTAATTGTTCAATAGTTAATTCTCCACTAGGTAATTTTATTTTCCCTTCTATAACTTCTTCAACATCTTTTTTTTCTATATTCATTGATTCAGGATCAAATCCACAATATCCTATTTCATCAAATTGATGTCTAATATCTATCCATTCGTCTTCACTTATTAATTTTAATGCTGTTGGAAATAGTACTGAATGCTCTTTATGTACATGATTCATAAAAAATTCTAACATGGCTAATGACAAATTATATAATTCCTGTTTTGCTTGTTCAAAATTTCTATTATCTTTAATAGCTATTAACTGTTTTCTAAAATCTCTAACTTGATCATGTTCTTGCCACATTATTGATGGCGGCTTGGTTATTCCATGTTTTTCTATATATGGAAATAAGACATTTTCTTCTTTCAAAAAGTAATTTTCTGCTGCCATTAAATCGTCAAAGTATAAATTTAATTTCATAAATAATGGAAATGCTTCTTGAATTGACTTTTTAGCTAAAACTTGTTTTGCTACATCTCTAATTTTTTCAGCTGTTTTAATTATAAAATCATGCTCCTTCATTAATATATAAATAGGGTGCCATGGTTCAACTTCTATTTTTTCTTGATCAATATATTCTTTAAATAATCCAAGATGAACATCACAAACAGATTGTATTTGATCAATT
The DNA here is from genome assembly GCF_011057715.1 of Marinitoga sp. 38H-ov. NCBI lineage: Bacteria > Thermotogati > Thermotogota > Thermotogae > Petrotogales > Petrotogaceae > Marinitoga > Marinitoga sp. 38H-ov. The sequence goes on along the minus strand of NZ_LNGH01000036.1, from coordinate 6,942 downwards.
GTCATTCCTTCATTGTCCATTAAATCTTGTTCAACTATAGCTATTTCCTCTGCAGATAATTCTTTAATAGCTTTTTGAAGTTCTTGCTTTAATTTTTCATTATCCTTTTCAACGTTAGATCTTTTTATTAAATTTTTTAAATATTCTTTCTTATTAAATAATTCACTCATATTATCTCCTCGCTTTGTGAAAAATATTTTTTATTACGCTTTAATTATAACTCTTTTTATCGCATTTGTCCGTAATCAAGGTTACACTAAAAAAATTTCTCCTCAATTTGAGGAGAAATTAATAAATATATCTTCATCAATTATATGTATTATATTTCCATCTTTTTTTATTATACCTTCTTCTTCAAGTTTTGAAAATGCCCTTGATAAAGCTGGTCTTGTAACTCCAAATAAATGGGATAATTGTTCAATTGAATAATCTAAGACAATTGATTTTTCATTGTTTTTTCGTAATTCATTTAAATAAAAAAGTATTTTACTTTTTAAATTATTTAATGTAATAAACCATAGTTTTTGAGATATAAAATTAAATTTAGTACCTAAATGCATTACTAATTCTTTCAAAAATTCTTTATTTTCCATACATAAATCAAAAACTATTTCTTTTTGAATATACGCAATCAAAGACTGTTCTGTTGTTATTATATCTACAGGAAGTATTGAATCTTTAGAAAATGTTGCTCCTAGCGCTAAAATTGTGGGGGCTTTCATATCTTCTATTTGTATTACTTTTCCATCTAATTCGGTCATTTCAGTTATTACTTTCCCTGCTATTAATATCATAACCTCATTTAATATTTCTCCCCTAGCTTTAACCAACGAATCTTTTTCATACTTTTTTATAATTAATAAATTTTTTTCAAGTAATTTTTCTATTTCAGATAATTTTAATTTTCTAAAAATCTCTAATTTAGAAAATTGTCCTACCAATGGATGCATAATATCACCTCAGAAATATTATATAATATTTAGATTAATTTTGTCAAATTTATATATCTCATATATTTATATAAATGTGATAAAATTATATTAGATAATTTAATTAGATAATTTAAAAGGAGGAATTTTATGCATATATTAACATCAGAAGAAATGAAAAAAATAGATGAATTAACTTCTAAAGAATATGGAATAAGTTCAGAGGTTTTGATGGAACAAGCTGCTATTTCTATATATAATGAAATAATAAAAGAGTTTAATAAACAAACCCATTTATTATTTGTTTTAGGAACTGGAAATAATGGTGGAGATGGATTAGCAGCTGCTAGACTATTATATAATGAGGGGTATAGAAATATAAAAATTGCTATAACAGGTAATAACAAAAGCAAATTATTCCAAAAACAATATGATACTTTAATTAAATTCGGATTTAATAATTTTATTGAAATTGATAATAATTTCAATAATCATGTAAGCACATCAGAATGTATAATAGATGGTATTGTTGGAATAGGTCTAAATGGAGAATTAAAAAAAGAAACGCAAGAAGTAATTGAAACTATTAATAAATACAAAAGAGGATATGTTATATCAATTGATATTCCTTCTGGGATTGATTCAAATACAGGAAAAGTTTTAGGTAATGCTGTAATGGCAGACAAAACTATAACATTTGGTAGTTATAAGTTGGGACATATATTTTTCCCAGGAAGAGAATATTCAGGAAAAGTAGTAGTTTCACCATTATCTTTTCCAAAATCATTATTTAATATTTCACATAGAGAATTAGTAACAAAAGAAATGGTTAAATCTTTGTTACCCAAAAGACCTAAATTTTCTCATAAATTTGATTTCGGAAATGTTTTAATATTAGCAGGTTCTTCTGAATTCCCTGGTGCATCAGTTTTATCTGCTATAGGTGCACAAAAAATAGGCACTGGACTTGTTAAATTAATTACACCTTCCGCATTATCTTCAAGTATTTTATTACACGAACCTGGTATTATTTATAAATCTTTAAATAAGAAGTTTTTCTCACTAAAAGATTTAGATTTAATATCAAAAGATATAAGAAAAGCATCTGTTATTGTTATTGGTCCAGGACTTGGACGTTCTAATGAAACAATGCAATTTGTTAGAGCTGTTGTGGAAAATTCTAAAGTACCTATTGTTGTTGATGCTGACGCTTTATATGCTGTTGACGCTTTGAAATTAAGAGATAATATAGTATTAACTCCTCATGTTGGAGAAATGCAAAGAATTGTCAGAACTGATGAAATTGATGTTAGACAAAATTATGAATATACTGAATATTTTGCAAAATATAGAAAAGCTACTATATTATTTAAGGATGTTACTACAATAATTACAAATGGAGAAAAAACACTCTTTAATATTACTGGTAATACTGCTTTATCTAAAGGTGGAAGTGGTGACCTATTAACAGGAATTATTGCTGGCTTAATTGCTCAAAAATTAAGTGTATTAGAAGCAAGTATAGTAGCATCTTATTTATCTGGTAGAACTGCGGAGATTTTAAGTTCTGAAAAATCAGAATATTTTACTACCCCTATTGATATAGCAAAAAACTTATACAAAGCATTAACGGAGGTTCTTAATGCTTAAAAGGAAATTAATACAAAAATTAAAACAAAAACAAACACTTAATCAAAAACAAATACAAGCATTAAATATTATCCAAATTCCTTTAATTAAACTCAATAATGAAATTAAAGAATTCATTTTGGAAAATGTATTCTTAAAATTCGAAGATGATTCTTTGCAATATTATAGTTTAGATTACTTAGATTATATTTTAGAAACTACTACATATAATGTTAGTTTCCTCGATGAATTAAAACCTATTTATTTAGCAATAGTTCCAGATTATCTTGAAAATATTGCCGAAACTTTATTTAATTATTTGGATAAAAATGGCATTTTAACAATTTCAAAAAAAGATTTTATTAAAGAATATAATATATCAAATAAGGATTATAATTTACTTATAAATACTTTGAAAGAACTAGGTCCAACTGGTTTTGCAGAAGAATCATTAGAAAAAGCTCTAATTTTAAGAGAAGAAAAAGGCGAAACAGGATTACCATTATCAAGTTTAGAAAATGAAGAAAATATTTCATATATAAATGCGAAACCTGATATCGTTTTTTTTCAAGAAAGTAACAATATTAAATGGGAAATAAATGTTCCTAATATCCCCGAAATAGATGAAATATATTTAAAAAACCTAAAAAATATTCATGATAAAAATATTAAAAATTATATTGAAAAAGAAATGGAAAAATTATATATTTTAAAAAATGCTATTAACAAAAGAAAAGAATACCTAAATATTTTAGCAGAAATAATAGTAAATGAAAATTTAGAATTTATAACTACTGGAAAAAATCCAAAAAGACTTGGTATTAGAGATTTAGCTAAAAATTTAAATTTATCCCCTTCAACCATTAGTCGTTCTATTTCATCTAAATATTTTATGAATATAAAAAAGATTATATTTCCTTTCTCAAGCATTTTTAATACAAGAGAAGCACAAGAAAATGAAAAAGATATAATATTTAAATTTATTAAAAAACATATGAATATTTCTGATAATAAATTAGCTAATCTAATTGAAAATGAACTTAAAATAAAAATATCAAGACGTACTGTAAATAAATATAAAAATCAAATAAAGAAGGAAGGTATTTAAAATGAAAGCATTTATTGTTTCCGGTGGAAAACCTAAAAGTTCATTGAAATTCTATAAAAATATTATCAATGAATCTGATATTTTAATTGCAGTTGATAAAGGAATTGAATTGTATAAAAAAATTGACATAGAACCCGACTATCTAATAGGAGACTTAGATTCTGCATCTCAAGAATCTATTGAATGGGCTGAATCTAATGATGTAGAAATTATAAAATATAGACCTGAAAAAGATTTTACTGATATAGATTTGGCAATTGATTTTGCAATTGAGAAAAATTCAGATAATATTATTATATCTGGATTTTTAGGCGATAGATTAGATCATATTTTTGGTGCAATCTTATTACTTAAAAAGTATAATAAACTGATTACTTTCAAAGAAGAATTTTTAGAAATTTCAAAAGTACCTAAAAATTTTGAGATGAATGTAAAAACGGGCGAAACATGGTCAATATTTTCTTTAACCGAAAAAACAGAAGGTATTTATTTAAATGGTTTTAAATATTCTTTAAAAAATGGAACTTTATTTTTCAACAATCCAATCGGAATTAGCAATGAAACTGTAAATAAAACAATAGAAATTTCTTATGAAAAAGGATGTTTAGTTTATTTTAGGTGGAAGAATCTTTTAGGAGTGAAAAATAATGCCTAAAATAAAAAAATATACTAAAAAACTCGGCACTCCACCAGCAACATTAATATACACTGGAAAATTTTATGAAGATGTTGAAATCGAAATATTTGATTATGATAAAGATAAATATAATTTTATACGTACTAAAAATATTGAAGAATGTTTTTTAAAAAAAGAAGAGAAAAAAACAAGATGGATAAATTTTATAGGTATTCATGATACAAATTCTGTAAAGATATTATGTGATCAATATAATATTGATCCTTTAGTTGTAGAAGATATATTAAATATACACCAGCACCCTAAAATAGAAGTATTTGATGAATATATTTTTATTGTTTTAAAAATGTTATCTTTCAATAACGTTACCTCTTCTGTAGAAATAGAACAAATTAGCGTAATTTTGGGGAAAGATTATATTATCACATTTCAGGAAAAAAAAGGCGATGTTTTTGATTTTGTGAGAAAACGAATAAAATCAAACAATGGAATTATTAGAAAGAAAAAAAATGATTATTTGTTATTTGCTTTAATGGATTCTATAATTGATTTTTATTTTGTTATATTAGAAGAATTCGAAGAAATCTTGAATAATATTGAAGAAAATTTATTGATAAAATCTTCTCCAGAAAAAGAAAAGGAATTATATTATATAAAAAAGAATTTAAATATTATAATTAAATCAATTCTGCATATGAAAGATGTAATTACTTTAATTATTAATGATAAGCCTAATTTAATAAAAGATTCATACCCATACTTTAAAGATTTATTTGATCATATTATACAAATTATTGATATGTTTGAAATACTCATAAATTCTGCAAACGATTTATTTAACTTCTATTTATATATAGTAAATAATAAGATGAACTCTGTAATGAAAATACTTACTATTATTTCAACAATATTTATTCCTTTAACTTTAATCACTGGAATATATGGTATGAATTTTAAATATATGCCAGAACTTGAATCAAAATACGGATATCCTATTGTCCTTATAGTTATGGCTATAATCTCTGCTATAATGTTATATATATTTAAAAGGAAAAAATGGATGTAAAAAAGCTCCCAAAAGGGAGCTTTTCCAAAAGGAGTGGGACGGATTTATTTATTAAATGGATATAATGAATCCATATATATTTGTCTTACAACATCTTCATTAACTTCTATAGGTGCAACACTTAATAGTGTATCTAAAGAAGGAGTATTAAATGTTAAATATACTAATTTATCAATATCGCTTTCTTTAAAACCTTCATCTGTTAATTTTTGTTTTACTCCAACACTTTGTAACCATTTTTCAATTCCTTTAGCTATATATTCTGCTTCTTCAGGATTTCCTTTTAAATTTGGAACAATTGGGCTATACATTTCTGCTAAAACTTCTGGTTTTGCTTTATATATAGCTTTTACTACTGCTGGTAATAACATTGCTAAACCTAAACCATGAGGCAAATCTGGTTTTATACCACTTAATGGATGTTCTAAAGCGTGTGTAAAGTGTAATAACCCGTTATCAAATGCAATACCAGCTATTGATGATGCATATAATAAATAATATCTTGCTGTTAAATCTTCGGGATTTTCTTGAGCTATTGGTAAATATTTGCTAATTAACCTTATAGTTTCTTTAGCTAATAAAATAGAATATGGAGAAGCTACTAATGTTGTTGCTGCTTCAGTAACATGATTTATTGCATCTATTGCTGTATATGTTGTTTGTGACCAAGGTAATGTTTTAGTTATTTCTGGGTCGTCAATTGCAAATATAGGATATATACAATCATATGCAATAGCAGGTTTATACCCTTTCTCTTCAATACTTGCAACAGCAAACCTATCTACTTCTGTTCCAGTACCATGAGTTGTATTAATAGCTATTATAGGTAATGCTGCATCTGGCACAAATTTTAATTCATATAAATCAGTTCCAGTATAACCTTTATAATCTTCATGTAATAATATAGCTACGCTTTTTGCAGTATCTATATGGCTTCCTCCACCTATTCCAATAACTGCTTGTGCTCCAAAATCTAATCCTAATTTTTTTGATTCATCAATCATATTGACATTTGGATTTGGTTTAATATCATAATATATTACAAATTCAATACCTGCTTCCTTTAAATATTTTTCAACTTTTTCTTTTATACCAGTTACTGTATAAACTATTTCATCTGTAACAATTAATACTTTTGAAATACCTTTTTTATTAAAAAATTCACAAATATCTTTAAATTTATTTATTGCACCTACTCCAAAATATGCTGTTGTTTTTCCTCTTAACTCAAAAACGTTATTAATATCAATTTTACTCTCCCAATTAAAAAACATAATAACACCTCCTCGTGTATAATGTTTTCATATAATTAATAAATCTGATATTTATTTTTAAAAAAATAATTCTAACTCTGAGTTATTATATAACTAAAGTAATTCTGTCACCTCCTGCACTTAAGTGCCTTGAATAGTCTGACTAACTTTGGTATATAAGTTGAATTGCTACCGGAGAATGAGCTATAGCTCTTACATATAACGAGGCTCTTTTCTTATATACCCAGAGTTAGAATCTAATTCTGAAAGGTTGTGTTTCTATGTTGTTTGTTGGTATCGATGTTTCTAAAGATAAACTT